>DASTZC010000056.1 GCA_035764505.1 Candidatus Polarisedimenticolia bacterium | reverse complement strand
GTTTGTACATCAGGGCAAACAGCACCGTGATCACGCCGAAGGAAACGACCAGGTCGAGGATGTGCCAGAAGACCGAGGCTCCCGGGAATTGCGAGCCGATGTAGGAGGAGAGCGCCTCCAGCGCGGCGCTGATCACCAGCGCCGTCAGCAGGAGGAAGGCAAAGCCCATGACCAGCCCGAACGACATGAGCCTTGGAAGGATCAGATCGCGCGCCAGCGATCCGGAGGACTTGGCGGTGGCGCGCCAGATGCTGTTCAGCGCGCCCTGCAGCTCCAGGAACGCTCCCGTCGCTCCCAGGAAGAAGGTGACGATGCCGCCGATCATGACGACCAGGCTCGGCGACGACCTCCAGGCCGACTCGAGCATGCTCTGGACCGTCTGCGCCCCTTCCCGACCCAACAGCCCCTGGACCTGTCCCATCACCTCACCGCGCACGGCTTCCTCGCCGAATACCATGCCAGCCACGGCGATGACGATGATCAGAACGGGGGCGAGAGAGAAAAGGGTGTAATAAGCCAGAGCCGCCCCCATCCTCGGCACGTTGTCGTTCCACCATCCGGGGATCGCCGTCTTCAGCGCCGCCCAGAGACAACGCGGCAGGCTGCGCCGCTCCGGAGGGTTCATGGGAGACACTACTCTCATGCTAGCCAAGCTAGCCCCACTCCATTCGCGCGGCGATACCCTGGACTTCGTACTGGGTACGGAAAAAATCGGCCACGAATCCGAAACCTTCGAGAGCCATTGCTGGCGACTCGTCACATGCCGGCGCGCCGCCGGCTCATTCGGCGTCGCGGTGCACCGTGTCGGGCGAAAAGGCCGGCAGGCAGATGGCGATGTACTCCGCCCCTTCCGCCTCGGGGGTGCTGTAGCGTACCCACTCTCCGGGCCGCGTGACGACTCCCTGGCCCGCGCGCACCTCGAGTGCTCCCCCGTCGTGCTCGACGCGCAGCATCCCGCGCAGGACGACGGTGATCTCCTCGAACTCCGGCCTCTGCCCGGGCTCCACCCATCCCTGCGGCGAGCGCATCTGTGCCACGCTCACCACGTCATGACGGGTGTTCACGCGCCCGGCGAATTCCCTGATTTCCTTCGGTTTGTTCCCGGCCGCCCGGATGATGGATGGCGCGGCAATCAATGTCGGCATGCTGGCTTCACCTCGCTTTGGTTGGATGTCGGCATTTCTAGAGCTGCGCTTCGAGACGATCGATGAACGACGCCTGGGCCGGGTTGAGCTTCCTCCGCGCCGCCTCCGGCGCGAACCAATCGCAGCGATCGACCTCGGGAAAGGTGAGCCATCGCCCGGAGCCGCGCGGCCACTCCGACCGCGTCAGGTTGCTCTTGAGCTGCGCTGGATCGGCGTCGCCTTCGCAGGCCCAGGCAAAGACGCGCTTGCCCGCTTTCTGCCGGATCTCGCCCAGGGACAGGAAGGGTCCGGCGGGACGAAGCCCCGTTTCCTCCTCGAGCTCGCGGCATGCCGCGGCCAGCGGATCCTCGCCGTCGTTCACCAGCCCCTTCGGGAGCGTCCAGGCCCCTTCGTCACGGCGCGCCCAGAACGGGCCGCCGGGATGGGCCAGCAGCACCTCGAACCCGCCTGCCTTGCGCCGGTAGAGAAGCAATCCGGCGCTGACCATGTCTTTCGCCATGTCTTCCCGTCGCCGTCGGCTTGTCCGAACGTTACGTGCGATGCAGATAGACCCAGGCCGTAATACCCGATTTCAGCTCCACCCGGATGCGACGGTAATCGGCCTCCGCCTCGTACTCATCGGAGCGCTCCAGCTCCCGAAAGGTCAGCATGAAGACCGTCCCTTCCACGCAATCGGAGACGGCCCCCGTCGGCTCCAGGTTGCGGTAATGCGTCTCGCCGCTCGCCGCGATCACCTCGTGATCCTGGATTTCGACCTGGCCCAGGCGATAGCCGTTCAGGACGTCGGGTCTCCCTTCCAGCTTCCGGCCGAAGGTGGCGAGCTGTATCGGTTCCCGTTGCAGGGTCCCGTAGGAGAACAGCGCTTCGTTGCGGGCATCCGGAGAGCTCATGCGGCCATCTTTCGAGTCGGTTAGAATCTCCCGTCCAGCACGATTCACCGCACCGCCGGGCGTCGATACGCCATGATTCGAGAGCTTCGACCCGCAGCTCCGCAAGAGGCGCATCGGCCACTCGTCTCGTGGAGTGAAGAATTGCCGGAACTATATGCTGCCCGGCGCAAAGCCGGCAAGGCAGACGAATTCAGGATCTCGGGCCGTCGCTGGATAGGAGCTTGACGCATGGCGATCCCGCTCCCCCGTGATTTCTACCGGCGCTCGGCGCTGATCGTGGCGCGCGAGCTGCTCGGAGCGCGCCTGGTCCGGCTTGACGACGGCATGCGGCTCAGCGGCTTCATCACCGAGACCGAAGCCTACGTCGGCGAGGAGGACCTGGGATGCCACGCGAAAGCGGGGCGCACCGCCCGGACCGCCATCATGTACGGACCGCCGGGACACGCCTATGTCTATTTCACCTATGGCATGCACTGGCTCCTGAATGCCGTCACCGATGAGGTAGGCTCACCCGCCGCCGTGCTGATCCGGGCCATCGTTCCCGATGAAGGAATCGATCTGATGTCACAGCGGCGCGGTCGACCCGGCTACGACGGTCCCGCGAAGCTGACCCAGGCGCTGGCGATTGGCCGCGCCGAGAATGGCGCCGACCTGACCCGCAAGGCCTCGGGTCTCTGGATCGAGCCCGGGATCACGATCGCCCGGCGGCGCGTGCTGACCGGCCCTCGCATCGGTCTCAACACCGTTCCCGAGCCCTGGAAATCGAAGCCCTGGCGCTTCCTGGTCCGACTGGACGGCCGGCAGATCGTTCCCGCATCGGAGCTCGCATTGCCGCCCGCCGTCCGCGGCGCTCGCGCGCTCCCTCCCAGGCGCTCGTGCGCGCCATCAAGGCGCGCGTCATGAAGACCTTGTTCCTCTGCGCGGCGATTCTCCTGTGCCTCGTCTTGCCGGGCCTCGTTCCGGTGATCCAGGCGAAGGAATCGAAAAAGGAGGCGACAGGAGCGGCGGGACCACCGACGCTCGCCGGGCGCACCGCCGGGTTGAAGCGCTCCGACGGTTTCATTCCCATCTTCTGGGATTCGAGCAAAGGGATGCTGCTGTTCGAGCTGTCGCCGCGGCTCCGAGAGCAGGAGCTCCTCTATTTCACCGGCTTCGGCACCGGCGTCGGCTCGACCCGGCTGTTCGCCGATCGCAGCAGCCTCACGGCCGGCGCTCTCATCCGCCTGCAGCGCTCCGGCCCGCGCCTGCTTGTGATCCAGGAGAACCCGGCCTTCCGTGCCGATGGCGGCAGCGACGCATTGAAGCAGTCGGTGGAGAAGAGCTTCCCCATCTCGGTGCTTGCTGCCCTGCCGATCGAAGCGGAAGAGTCGGGCACGCTGCTGGTCAACGCCAACCCGCTGATCCTGCGCGACGCGGCCAGCCTCCTGTCGCAGCTGAGCAGCCCGACCCAGGCGGTGAACGGCCGGCTGGTCCGCCAGGAGTCCTCGCAAGGCAGCTGGCATCTGGACGAGTCGCGCAGCGTCGTCGATATGGAGAATTCCGGCAGCTACCCGCTGAACACCGAAATCGAGGCCCTGCTCACTTTTGCTTCGGAAGGAGGGGCCGATCTCAACCAGCCGGATTCCCGTACACTGAGCCTGCGCCAGCACCATTCCTTCGTGGCGCTGCCGCCTCCCGGCTTCGAGCCGCGCGAGTCGGATCCGCGCGTCGGATTCATTCCCGCCCCTTTCCAGGACTTCTCGCAGCCTTTCGACCGCCCGCTGGCGCGCAGCTTCATCGAGCGCTGGCGGCTCCAGAAGAAGGATCCGCGGGCGCCGGTCAGCGAGCCGGTGAAGCCCATCGTCTTCTTTCTCGACCCGGCGGTGCCGGAGCCGATGCGCTCCGCGCTGCGCCGCGGCGCGCTCTGGTGGAACGACGCATTCCGGCAGGCCGGCTTCGAGAACGCGTTGCGGATCGACGACCTGCCCGCGGGGATAAGCCCCATGGACCTGCGCTACCCGACGATCCAGTGGACCAATCGCTCGGGACGCGGCTGGTCGGTGGGAATGACGCACGTCGATCCACGCACCGGAGAGATTCTGCACGCCGTCGTGCAGCTGGACTCGCACCGCATGCGCACGGTCGGGAATTTCTGGGAGGCGATGATCCCGTCGGCCAATCTCACGGAGCCCGCCTTCGATCCCTTCGCGGCCCTGGACGGCATCGACCCGCGCACCGGTGCCGAGGCGGTGATGCTGAACCGCCTTGCGCTGCTGACCTGCCACGAGATGGGGCACGTCCTGGGGCTGGAGCACAACTTCATCGCCAGCACCTTCGGCCGGGGCTCGGTGATGGATTACTTCGCGCCGCGCGTCCACTTGCGACCCGATGGGTCGCCCGATCTCTCCGATGCCTACATGCAGGGCGTCGGCAGCTACGATCGCTTCGCCATCGAGTGGGGCTACTCGGAAGGGGCGACCGGCGCGCGACCGGCGCAGGAGCAGCAGCGGCTGGAGGCGATCGTGCGGCGACACCTGGCCCAGGGTGTCGTGTGGGGAAGCGGCGATGATCCGCGCTGGAACGCTTACGACGACGGCGCCGACCCGGTCGCCTGGCTGGCCGAGGTGATGCCGGTGCGCGACGCTTTGCTGAAACGCTATTCGCCGGAGCTGCTGCGTCCCGGCGAGCCGGTCTCGGAGCTGGCCTCGCGCTTCCCGCTGGTCTACCTGTTCCACCGCTATGCGCTCGCCGCGGCGATCAACGTCATCGGCGGCGCCCGCGTTCCGCCGTCGCTGCGCGGCGACGGACAGGAGCCGGTGGTGCCATGGCCGGCCCAGGCCCAGCGCGAAGCGCTGCGGCTGGTGCTGCGCGCCTTGCAGCCGGAAGAGCTCGAAATCGCCTCGGGCCTGTGGAAGATGCTGGCGCCTCCGGAGGCCGACACGGTCGACCGGGAGCGCTTCGGTTCCACCGCCGGCTATCTCTTCAGCCCACAGGATGGCGCGCGCGCGGTGGCTGGTATTGTCGCCGGCGGCCTGCTCGACCCGCAGCGCATGCAGCGGCTGGCGGTCCTGGCGCATCAAAAGACAGGCGGTCTCTCGCCGCGCGATGTCATCTCGTCGATGGTGAGCACCGCCTTTGCCCCGGCGGGCAAGGCAGCGGGCGGCGATCTGGCGGAGGTCGTGCAGACCGAGATCGCCCAGCGGCTGATGCTCCTGATGGCCGACGCGGCGGCAACTCCCGAAGTGCAATCCGCGGCGCTGGCAGGCGTTGAGGAAGTACGCCGTCGAGTGGCCACCGGGCAGAGCGCCATGGCACGTCGCCTGGATCGCGAGATCCGCCTGTTCCTGGCTGATCCGACCCACAATGCGCCCCGGCCGCTTCCTTCCACCGCGCCGCCGGGTCCACCCATCGGACAACCGTCGCAGTAATCTCGCCGCTTTCATCGAGGCTTCCGAGAGGCGCGGGCGTGAGCATCTCGATCGAATCGACCCCATCCTCGCGGCTGGGCCGCTTGACGCGGGCGCTCGGGCTGCGCCGCAGCATCGTCGGGATGCTGGGGATGGCCGTCCTGGTCGGGATGGGCGAGAACATGGCGGAGCAGTTCCTGCCGCTTTATCTCATGGCGCTCGGCGGCGGCTTCCTTTCGGTCGGCTTCCTGAATGGAATGGACAATCTCCTCGGCGCGCTCTACGCCTTCCCCGGCGGCTACCTGAGCGATCGTCTCGGAACGAAGCGCGCGCTGCTCCTGTTCAACCTCCTCAGCATGGCCGGCTTTCTCGTCGTCATTCTGGTGCCGGCCTGGCCGGCGGTCCTCGGCGGCGCCGCGCTGTTCCTCTCCTGGTCCGCCATCTCGCTGCCGGCGACGATGGGGCTCGTCGCGAAGGCGCTGCCGGCCCACAAGCGGACGATGGGAGTGTCGATGCACTCGTTGGTGCGCCGGGTGCCGATGGCGCTGGGACCGATCCTGGGCGGGCTGTTCATCGGCTGGTGGGGCGTCGAGCGCGGCATCCGCCTCTCCTTCGTCGCCGCGCTGGCGATGGCGATCGTCGCGGCCATCTTCCAGCAGCTGCTGATCGAAGACGATTCGAAGGCTCGGGATGGAAAGCATGCGGCGGCCGAGCGCAATCCTTTCCGTCTGTGGAAGGAGATGAGCCCCGACCTGAGGAGCCTGCTCACCGCCGACATCCTCGTCCGCTTCTGCGAGCAGATTCCCTATGCCTTCGTGGTGATCTGGGCGGTCGGAGCCGCGCAGGGAGCAGGCCCGGGCCATGGCGGACCGGTGAGCGCCTTGCAGTTTGGCATCCTGCGGACGATCGAGATGACCACCGCCGCGCTCGTCTACCTGCCGGTGGCCTTCTTCGCCGACCGATCCCACAAGAAGCCGTTCGTCGTGCTCACCTTCGTCTTCTTCACGCTTTTCCCGCTGGCGTTGCTCGTCTCGCGCAGCTTCGAGGCGCTGGCCGCGGCCTTCGTACTGCGCGGATTGAAGGAGTTCGGCGAGCCGACCCGCAAGGCCTTGATCCTGGAGCTGTCGCCGGAAGGGAGAAAGGCGGGGACGTTCGGGCTCTATTACCTGGTGCGCGACCTCATCGTCTCGGTTGCCGCTTTCGGCGGAGCGCTGCTCTGGTCGATCTCACCCCGGGCGAATCTCCTGACCGCTTTCGCCTTCGGCGCCGCGGGAACCCTCTGGTTCGCCTTGCGCGGCAAGGACCTCGGAATGCCGGCCACACCAACCCGCTAGTTCTGTTTTTCCACCGGCAGGGGCGCGGGTCTCTCCGCCGCGCCCTGGCGCGGGCCAGTCTCGTCCACGTGCGAGCCGAGGTTCGTGTAGATGAAGACCCGGTTGGGCTCGCCCGGAGTGGAGTCGATGTGGAGCTGCACGAGCATCTTCCCGCACTCGACCACCACCGCGACCATCTCGGCGGGGGGCGGATAGGAGTACACCTTGCAGTCGCGCGGATCCCCCGGGATCATCTGCGCAAAGGCGGCAAGCGCCGTTCTCATCGTGTCGAAAGCCGGGCCGGCCTCCGGCTCCATGATCTCCCAATCCCGGTAGACCTGGTCCAGCTTCTGGTCCCGGAAGTAGAGGCGGCCGATGGTCCCGCCTGAATTCTCGTTCACCCACCAGACATCCTTTTTCTCAGGCTCGACGCGGTAGCTCTCGCCGACGAGCCTGAGAACCTCATCCTGAGGCATGCCAAGCATGATCTTGTGCTTGCCGAAGGCGATGCTTTGAACGGTGGGTGGCGGTGGGACCCCCGGCGGCAGGATGCGCTGTCCCGGGCCGGTTCCAGGACGAGGCGCCGGGCCGATTTCGGTTTGCGCAAGCACCGTGACCGTGGTGGACAGCAGGAGAAACGACAACGAGAGCGCGGCCGAGAGGGAAGGGCGCATGCAATCTCCAGTGAGAGGGCCGAATTGGATGGTTCCACGAAGATAGCACAGGACGTGGTCTCAGCCCTTGAGGCGCTTCAGCTCCTTCTTGGCCTCCTCGAGATCGGGCTTCAGGCGCAGCGCCTGCTCCATCTCGGCGATCGCCTCCTTTTTCCGGTCCAGCTTGTCCAGGACCATGCCGAGCCGCCAGTGGGCATGCGCCAGCGAGGGGCCGGGCCCGGGCTCCTGCGTCAGGAACTTGCGGAAGTACTTTTCAGCCCGCGCATAATCGGTTCCTCGAACGAACAGGACTCTGCCGGCCTGGTAGTAGGCCCCCAGGCTGTCCGGCACCACCTTTTCGGATTCGGCGAGCGCTGTGTCCAGCTCCGCCAGCTTGCCTCCCGAGGCGTAGGCAATCGCCAGCACCAGGTGGGGCTCGACGCGCGGCGGGTCGATGGCGGCCATATCGCGCGCGATCACGGCCGCCCGATCGAAATTCTCCAGGGCCGGCGACAGGTAGAGGTTGACCAGCCCGGAGAGCGCCGCGTAGCGTGCCTCGGGCGTCTTCGCCGCCTCCAGCCCTTTCTTGTAGCTTGCCTCGCGCTCGGCGACCGCCTGGTTGTCCTTCGGCTCCGCCGTCTCCTCCACCAGCCGGGCATGCGCCAGGTGTCCCCAGGCCGGATCGATCTTCGCCACGTCCTGCGCCACCTGCTCCGCCTTCTTCTTGTCGCCTCCCGCGATTCCCGGCGCGCCGGCGTAGAACGAGATCAAGTACATGCGAGCCTCGATATGCTTCGGATCGAGCGCGAGGGTCGCGTCGGCTTCGGAGCGGAAGCGCTTCACCAGGCTGAGCCCCTTGAACATGCCGGCCTTGCGGGCCTGCTCGCCGCAGGCCTTCGCGAGCTGCCAGTGATAGGCCGCATTGTTTCCGTCCAGCTTCAGCGCCGTCTCGGCCAGGCTGATGGCCCCGTCCCCGTCGCCGTAGGCCAGCCGCACCTGCGACAGCAATGCCGCCGCTTCGGCGTCCGACGGATTGGCCTTCACCTTCGGCTCCAGAAGCGCGCGCGCCTTCTTCCAACGGGCCGCTTCGACCAGCGCGCGCGGATCCTCCTGCGCCAGGACCGGACCGGTCGCCATACAGGCCAGGACCATCGCCGCCAACAGCACTCGGCGCTTCATTGCGAGCCTCCTCCGGCAGGAGAGCGCACCATGCACTCGTACGGATGGGTTGCGAAGCCGAGGCGGCGATAGAAAGGCTGCGCGTCGCGCGTGATCAGGAGCATCCGCGTCCGCCGCACCGACGGGTGCTCCAGGATGACCTGCATCAGCCAGCTGCCGAGCCCGGCGTCGCGGTGTCCGGGATCGATCACCACATCGCACAGGTAGCTGGTCGCCCCCACATCGGTCAGGACGCGCGCCACGCCGACCTGAGAGCCGTCATGGAACAGGGAAAAGCAGAGCGAGCTGCCGACGCTCAACGCGACCAGCTCGCGCGAGCGTCCCGCGGCCCAGTAGGTCTTCTCGAGCAGCCCGTGGATCGCCTCGATGTCGGCGCGGCCCGGATCGTCGGTCAGGGTGTATTCTCCCTGAATCCATTCCATGCAGTCTCCCATCTTGCCCGACGGTCCGGAAGCGCCGCCTCTCAGTAGACGTACGGGATGAAGCGCCGGCGCGATTCCATGAAGCGGGCATAGGGATCCCCGAGCGCCGCCAGCAGCGCCTGCTCCTCGACACGCGCGCGGTAGGTGTAGCCGAAAAGGGCCAGGACGAACGCGAAGGCGACGCTCAGCCAGTTACCGAGCGGCAGGGTCGTCCCCAGGACGATCAGCAGCGCCGCGCTGTAGGAGGGGTGGCGCACCCACCGGTAGGCCCCCTCCTCGATGACGCGATGATCGCTCTGGATGGTGACGGCGCCGGTGAAGAACTTGCCGAGGACCTTGAAGCAGTGGCGGCGCAGGAGGCTGCCGGCGATCAGCAGGACCAGCCCCGTGACGAACCAGAAGAGAGGGTGGCCCGGCAGCGCCGCCCAGGGTGCCGCGAAGGCGAGGAGGAACGCTCCGAAGACCGCGGCGCTGAAGCTGAGGAGAAGGATGCGCAGCGAGCCGCGGTCCTCCACCGGCCGGGGACCGCTTTGCCGCGACTTGCGGATGACCCTCGATTCCGGAAAGTAGACCCAGACATAGACGGCCCAGTAGACCATCCAGGTTGGCCAGGCGAACGGCAAGGGTGTCATGGAGAGTCCCCGATGCTTTATAACGTCGCCGGGACCCCGAGGTTTCATCCCTTCCCGGGGAAGCGCTGGACTATTTCGCCGCCGAAGGAGCCGGTGGAAGCAGCGTCTTGGAATACAGTCCGATCGGATGACCGGCGGGATCGATCACCACCGCCACCGAGCCTTTGCCGTCCGGCAGGTTGAAGGGAAAGCCCTCCGGGATGTTGCCTCCCAGCATCTTGGCGTTCTTGCAGCTGATCTGGATGTCCGGCACCTGGATGTAGACCACGCCGTTGAACGAGCTGATCGTCCCCTCCGCGACGCGGATCGTCCCGATCGACGTGCCTCCCGAGACAATCTCCATCGCCTGGTCGGTTCCCTTGAGCGGCGTGAGGTCCCACTTGAACAGCTCGCCGTAGAATTTCGCCGATTTCGGCAGGTTCGTGGTGGTGATGTCGAACCAGGCGACGCGCCCCGGTCCCACGTCCACCGGAGCCCCTTTGCCCGTCTCCGCCGGCAATGCCACACCCGTCAAAGCAACCAGGGCCGTGCCCGCCAGGACAACGCCCGCCGCCACCGCCAGGACTACCTTGCGCATCTTCTGACTCCCAGAACAAGTGCTTGAAGGTTTGGACTCAGGCGCCCCGGCCCACGCGCCGCAGTCATGCTTCGTAATCAACGGATCAACCGGTTTTCCCGCCCGGCAGCTCGAGAATCGACAGCCAGTCGAGACCGAGGGGTTTGCAGATGTCGTGCAGCCCCGGGATGTTGAGATCTCCCAGCGCCTCCGGGTTCCGGACGATCGGATCCAGATCCCAGCCGATTCGATTCCCCAGCTCGTCCAGGGTGGTTTTCTCGGAGCGTGCCAGCTCCTCGAGGCGCCGGGCAATCTCCGCGTAGGAGACGGGCGGGGCGAGCCCTGTCGCCCGCGAGCCGAACAGCATCTCCGAGACCGTCATCTTCAGGATTCCGGCGAGCGCCGCGATCTCTTTCACCGAGAGGCTCGTGAAGACCTCGTCGTCATGCCACTCGACGTCCTGGTATTCGGTCCCCGACATCCCGAGCCGATCCATCACCTCGGCCACGGACAGTCCAACCCGCTCCCGCGCCTGCCGCACCCTGTCGGCAACCGGCGGCCAGTCGCTGCCGTCCCCCTCCAGCATCGCCTCCGCCTGCTCGCGCTCTTCGGGCACGGCTCACTCCTTTCCGCTCAGGACCTGCTCGTGGAGAATCTCCACTTCCCGGATCCTCCAGCCCCCGGGAGTCCTGGTCCACAGGTACCGCCCGCGCCGCTCGACCCGCAGGACGCTCTGAAAGATGAGGAACCGCCGCATCGTCACCGACGCCCGCTGTTCGAGGACCTCGATGGCGCGCTCTCCATCCACTTGCAGCGACTCCCGCGTGTAGTCGCTTGCCGCCGATTCCACTTTTGCCAGCTGCGCCGCCACGTCGCGCGCCAGATCGTCCCAGCTTATGACCGACCCGTTCGCCTGCCGGTATCTCAGATCGCGCGCAAAGATCCCCATGGTGCCCGCCACGTCGCGCTGCCGGAAGCTCTCCTTCGCCTGCCGGTGCAGCTCGTCCAGCTCCGCCGCGAGAGATCCGGGATCGATCTCGCTCATGATGCCCTCTCGCTTTCCGTGCCCCGTCCTCAGGCCGCCGGGCCGGGCTCGGCGGCCCCCCGCACGATCAGGTAGATGGCGAGCCAGATCTCGAAGATCAGCATCGGAAACCAGATCCCCCAGGTGAGCATGGAGGCCCAGCTGCCCGGACCACCCATCGCTCCGGCCCGCTGCAGCGGCAGCACCACGACCAGCAGCACCGAGGCGAGCACTCCGAGCCACCCGAGAACCCCCGGCACCATCCGGCCGCGCAGGAGGAGCCATGCGAAGATCGTGCTCCCTACGGAGAAGAAGATCGCACCGTCCTCGCCGGGGATCGCTTCGATGATCCGGCAGGTCAGGGCCAGCAGCGCCAGGTCGGGATCCTGCGAGCGCGTCAGGGCGTACAGCGTCACGCCCAGTGTCAAGGCGCACAAGGAGGTCAGCAGGGTAAGCAGTACGAGCAGGCCATTGTCGGGATCGCGATTCTTGAGGGCCATCGAGGAGATGCCTGCGACGATGTAGAGGAGGAAGGTGAAGCCCGCGACCCGGGAGTTATTCCTGCGCGTCATGTCCGCTCTCCAGGAAAGGCTTTGAGATGGGACGTGCCGGAATGCCGAAGCCGCGCCTAGGATAGCACGCTCATGCTCAGCGCCTTCGTGGTCTCGATCGCTCCGCCGGATCGGGACGAAGGCTGCGGAAGGTAATCGCGTAGCGCAGCGCGGCCACGCCGGGGATGCTGTGCTCCCACTCGGTCCGTGCCGGGCCGCGCAGCAGGTAGGCGGATCGCGGCCCGGGGGTCATCGAATAGCGCTCCCACCCGGGGCCGCTTTTCCGGCGGAAGCGGAAAACGCATTCCGAGAGGAGCGAGAAGCCGACCACGTCTCCGAAGACCGGCCGGTCACGATGCCAACCGATGGCCGCGCCGGGCATGTACTCGATGATCGTCGTCTGTGTCAGGTCTTCCTCTCTCAGCTGCGCGAAGGCGGCGGCCTTGTGGCGCAGCTCGCGCAGGAAATCGGGAAGCTCGTCGGCCGGCTGCAGGCCGCGCCCGCTGAAATCGTAGCGCCAGCCGAAGGAGACGGTGCGCCGCCGGCCGAGATGGCCGCGGAACTCGAATTCCTCGAGGGGCAGCGGCTCGATGCGCCGGATGAGGTCGAGCTCCTCCTCGGGCCCGATCAGGTCGGGCCGATAGACCCATCCTTCCGGCGCCATCGCCAGCCGGACGGTGTTTCTCCTCGCGGGGCTCGGCATGATCGCTCCAGGCGCTCCTTTCCTGCAAGATGAGTTTGCGGCGGGACGCCGGCCGAATCAATAAGAGGTTATTCGCCGACTTCTAAACTGCGCCTTACAGCTGACGGCTCGCGCCTGCGGCAATATCTCTTGGGGTCGGTAGTGGGCAGTAATCAATATTTCCGAGCTGGTGGCCGGCGCGGCCGCAGCTGAACGCTCCGATCTACGGGCGGGATTGCTCCAGGTGGCGCTTCAGGGCCGCAAGCCTCCGGCGGGTTTCGCGCATGAAGAGGGCCCCGGCGATCGGCTCGAGAAGCGGCCTGAGCCAGCGCGGCCGCGTGGCGAAGTTGAAGCGGTAGGTGACGCGCGTGCGCCCCGGGTCCAGCTCGTCCTGACGCAGCGTCGCCGCGAAGCTCTCCAGCAGCGCCGTGCCGCGCGTCATCTTGACCGCCGCGACGCGCGGGCGATCGAACGACACGTAGACGGTATCCATCGACAACCCGCCGAAGCCGCCGCGCGCCGTGCAACGGGCCGTGACACCAATGGCCGCCTCGGCGCCGTCGAGGAGGCGCGCCTCCCGGAGGAAAGGATCCCACTCCAGCCGGCGCCCGTAATCGTGGATCAGATCGAACACGGCGACCGGGCTCGCATGGATCTCGATCGTGGCTTCGAGGGATCGCATCGAAGACGCCCTCCGCCTGGTGGACGTGCCGTGTGATGGCTCCGCCTATCGCCAGGCGACCGTCAGGAGCGCGAGAACTGCGCAGGCGCCTCGCGCGGGCACGGGAGTCAGCGGTTTTGGATGTCCTGTCCGAAGCATAGACGGTAGCCGTTGCAATCCTCGACCTCGAAGTCGCGGCAGCCGTAGATCTGGTCGCAGGGCTCGCGGACGATGGTCGCCCCCCGAGACTTGAGTTCGGCGAACAGTCCGTCCGCGTCTTCGATCCAGAGGTAGGCGTCCCAGGCTCCCCCCTCCGGGTCGACCATCCGATTCGGACGCATGAGCCCTTTCCCCTCCAGCTGCGCCAACATGAGAACCACGCCGTTGCGCTTCACCATGCAGAAAGCGGGAGGATCGCTCCAGAAGCGATCGTAGTGAAAGCCCAGCTTGTCCCGGTAATGGTTGGCGGTGGCGACCACGTCGTCCACGATAAAAAAGGGAGCGACGCTCCAACGGGGCGCGGTCAAGTCGCTCAAGAGGCCCTCCACTCGAGCCGCCGCTTCATCTGCCGCCAGGCGAGAGCTCGCATCTCACCCACAATGATCATAGCAGCAGCTCCCAATATCCGACGTCCACCCAGCGTCCGAGCTTGTAGCCGATCTCCTTGAATTCCGCGATCTTCACGAATCCCAGCTTCTCGTGCAGGGCGATGCTCGCCGGGTTTGGCAGGGCGATGCCGCCGACGGCGCAGTGGATGTCGCGGGCGCGCAGCTCGTCGATGAGCGCACCGTACAGACGGGAGCCGATCCCTTGTCGCGCGAAGGCCTGCGAGACGTAGACCGTGCTCTCCACCGCAAAACGGTAGGCCGACCGGCTCTTCCAGGGCGTGGCGCAGGCATAGCCCGCAAGCGCGCCGTCCTGCTCCCACACGAGCCACGGCAGGCGCGTCACGGTCGTCTCGATGCGCTGCACCATGTCGCGCTCCGCGACCGGCGCCTCCTCGAACGTGACGACCGTCTCGCGCACGAAATGATTGTAGATGTCGCAGACTCTCGCCGCGTCGCTCGGCCTGCACGATCGGATCGCTCCTCTCGCCGGTGCGCCGCTCATGCCAGCGACCGCGTCAGCGCGAGGTCCTCGTCGGTCCATGAATCGCGCGGCTCCGACGCCATCCGCGCGAAGGTCCACAGGCGAACGCGCTCCGCGTCGACGTCGAGCAGGTCGGCAAAGCGTCGGATCGTGGCCACAGGGTCCGCCGCCAGCCGCGCCCGGCAGTTGAGGAGATGCTGCGTGGCGTCATAGGCGCGATCGCCGACGAAGGGCTTGGGGTCGATCGCCAGCCAGGGCTCGCGCTGCGCCCGCAGGACGTTGCCCGCATGAAGGTCGGTGGCCAGCAGCACATCGTCCGGAGACGGCCGTGCCAGCTTTTCGAACAGCCTCAATCCGGCCAGCAAGAGGCCCGAATCCAGCCATTGTGCTCTGGCGGCGAGTGTTTCATCCCCCCAGGACTGCAGCATCGTCGAAAGCGTACGGAACGGGTGCGGCACGGACGGCTTCCGCCAGAGACGGCGCAGTAGCCCGGCAAGGATGACGTCCTGCTCAGCTTCCGGCAGGTCGCGCAACGGAGCGCCCGGCTCGCAGCGCTCGAGGAGCAGCGCGTGAAGGCCGGCATCGGCCTCGAGCAGGCGCACCGTCGGATCGCCTTTCCAGAACCGCAGCCCCTCGATCTCGTGGTCGGCTTCCATGTGCGGCATGCCGATTTTCAGCACCATGCGCACGCCGTCCCGGTGGGCCGGCGCGACCCAGGCGGCGCCGTCCTCGCCCCTGCTCCACGCGGGCTCGAGGGTCAATAACCAGCGGCGCTGCAGCTCTTGGACGACCGACGGAAGCTGGTCGAGCCAGGCGGCATGCCTGCGCGCGGCCGGCCGCTCCGTCACGACGCGCTGCCACCGCGAATCTGGCGCAGCCGCAGCCACTTTGCGGAGGACAGCTCGACCGCCACGAACCGCAGCTCCTTCTCTTCAGGCTCGATCCGTCCACCCGGCTCCCATGCGTCGATTCTGCCGATCCGGCAGACGGTCGCCTCGCCGCGACGATCCAGCTCGGAGTCGACCAGCGGATGCCGCTGTCCCGAGTCAGCGAGAAGCACGGCATCGATCGCTTCGGCATCATGGCTGTCTCCCGGGCGGTCGAACTCGAAGCAGATCTCCCATCGCGCTCCAGAAACGCGCATCGGCCGCTCGAATCGGGTGACAATCGGCGAGGGGCCGAGATCCACCGGCCCCTCCACCAGCAGAGGCGACCGGCTGCAGCCCTCCGCCGCCACAAGGGCCATCACAGCCAGGCAGATTCGCATGCGCCTCGCACTCCAACGGTCCTTCATCCTCGAGCTCCCGACGCATCTGCGACCCGCTCGAGTGCGTCCGCCAGCGCACCAGGACGGCTGACGTGCGGGCAATGTCCGCCGGGAAGCACCACCGGCTCGACGCCGAGCCATTCCCGGGCCGCGCGGCACTGCCACGCCGGCGCGATGGTCCGGTCATCGGCGCAGGCGATATAGGACGCCGGGACGGTCGGCCAGGCCTTCAGCGGGCATGGCTCCCCCAGCGCCCGCGTCGCATAGAAGAGAATGCGCGTCGACATGGCCCACTCGATACGCTCCGGCGGGCAGTCGTGAAACACGAACTCTCTGGCCACGCCATCTTCGTTGGGGCTGCGTCCGACCCATCCCGGGTTGAACATCGACGGATCGTCGCGGACCAGCTCGAGAACGCTGCGACCCGGGCGCGGGATGAGCGCCGCCAGGAAGACCATGCGGCGCGGCCGGAAGCCCTCGGCGATCAGTGGCAGGTAAATCCCGCTCGCCGAATGCGCGACGCAGATCGTCTCCGACGGCTTCGTCTGTGAGGCGGTCATGGATTCGACGAGCCAGTCGGCATGCCAGGCGGCTCCCTCGTCGGTCCGTTGGATGTCGAACGCAGGCGTCAATACGCGATGTCCGCGCCCCTCGAGCTCCTGCGCCAGCAGCTTCCACCCCTCGGGCCCCTGCCCGCTCCCGTGGATGAGGCAGAACGTCGCCATCGTTGCCTCAGGAAACCGTGGAGAGCTCTGTCTCCAGGTCCCGCGGCGCCGATGGCCTGCGAACGACCACCGTGCCGGCGAGAAAGTCGTGAAGCGCGCGCCGCTTCCTGTTGGTGAGCAGGACGAGGAACTCGCTCCATACCCAGAGATTGTTCACGAGCTGAATCGTCGCGAACCCTGGCGCCAGGGCCGCGCGGCGCTGAGTGCGCGCCACGAACGCCAGGGCCTGATCTGCTTCGGTCATCCTGAAGGAAGCGTACGACATCGACAAGCCAATCGACAGGCTGAAGATCAGGTCCGGAAGAAAACGCAGCCACGCCTCACGCCAACCGACCGGAGTGCCATCCAGCTTCGTGATGTTCAGCCGCATCAGGAGCTTTCCAGGGGTTCCCCCGAAGCGCTGCACGAGGCCCACGTGATAGAAGATAGAGAATCCCAGGTTCGGCAACAGCGTGCAGGCCTGCGAAAAGCGGCTGAAGGAATCGACCCAAAGAGCCATGAGCACGAAGGGTGAAAGCACCAGGAGGTCGAGAAAAAGTGACGCCAGCCGACGCCAGAATCCGCCATACATCGGCTCGTTCGTTGCCCGGGCCCCGGCCCGCACCCGCTCGTAGAGCTCAGGCGTTACCTCGGTGACCCCCCGCCGCCGGAGCTCTTCGGTCACCCGGGACACCGATTCCGGAGTGTACTTCTCCCGATCGACCGTGGCGACCTGAAGCAGCGCCTCGTCGGAGAGGGTTGCCAGCCTGAGATTCAGCTCGACCGGTTGTTCGGGCATCACGCACCCACCCCGGAATCTCCTTGCCCGGCGGCGTCCGTCTCCTCGAAGAGCCGGATGACCGACGACCGGGCCAGCACCAGGAAGGTGAGCACGCCCAGCAGCGTGCCGAACGGGATCCAGATGCAGGTGAGACCCGCGACCACCATGCAGAAAATGCGCGATCGGCGCTGCCTCAGACGCTGGTACACGAGGACCTTGAGCACGAAGGACGCCATCATGATCAGGAGTATGGCCACCCCGAGGAACCCGAAGATCCAGGCCACGAATTCGGGCGGCGGACCCTGCATGTTCGCGGCGCCGGCGCGGGCGATGACCCTGGAGAGGAATACGCCCATGAAAATGTAGAACAGGCCCAGCAGCGAGAAGAAGGCGTCGAGACAACCCGAGATCAGGTATCCAATGGAGAGCAGCTTGAGATGTTCCTGGTCGACAATCGTCTGCCGGATTTCATCCTCGCTCATCTCTGACCTCCAGGTGCGCCGCGGCTTCTCATGCGCACCTTCATGGCTCAGCCTCGTGCCTCACCGGGCGGGACGGGTCTCTTGCACGCTCGGCCGCGCCAGGATGCCGGCGGCCCACGCGGCGGTCTGCGGGCCCAGCTCCACCTCCAGGATCGGGACGAACTGCAGGAACGGCGCGTAGCAGACGTCGGCCAGGCTGAGCTGGCTGCCAACCAGGTATTCCCTGCCGCCCAGCTGTCCTTCCACGATGGTGAAGTGCTTCTGGATCCGCGCCCTGGCCTCGGTCATCTTGTCCAGGCGCCACATCGCTTCCGGCAAGAAGCGCTTGGGCACCAGGATTCTTCGCGCCGGCTCGGCCAGCTCCAGATCGCACAGCCTGACGTGCATGCGCACAATCGCCCGCTGCCGCTCATCGGCCGGCAGCAGCGGCGGCGCAGGCCGCGTCGCTTCGAGATACTCCAGGATGGCCGTCGACTCGTACAGCACCAAGCCGTCCTCCTCGATGGCCGGCACCCGGCCATAGGGATTTCGGGCCAGGTATTCAGGGCGGTGCTGGGCCTTGGCGAAGAGATCGACCTCGACCAGCTCGGCGGGGATCTGCTTCTCGACCAGCGCGATTCGCACACGCTGCGAAAAGGTGGATACCGGATGGTAATAGAGTCTGAGCATCAGGCACCCTCGCCCGCTCTGCTTCTCAAGAGGCAACCCTGGAGTCGATCAGTCTCTGTAGTTCGCCACGACGCGCGATACCTTGCCATCCGGCGAAATCTCCATGTATTCGGCCGTGTGCGTTCCTCTCTGGTTCTCGTAATTCAGGACGACACTGCTGACACCGCAAAAAACTTCCAGCAGCTTGAACCGGAGTCCCGGATAGGCCTCCAGGCCTCTCCGGAAATAGCTGCGCAAATCGGATTTGCCGCTTACCTTTCCATCCTTCCTCGTCAGCAGCTTCGCGGCCACGGGCGAGATCAGCTCCACGCCTTCTTCGTAGTGCTCCAGGATCCGCTCGAGATCATGAGCATTCCATGCGGCGATCCACTCCTGCGCCAACTGCTGCGCGCTCTCGCGTGTCACCACCGGCCCTCCCTATCATTATTACTGGCCATTTCCGGGGACTCGGCATGTCACGATTGCGTCATCTCACGCGGTCTTTCCCGCCGTGCCGGCGCTTCCGGGCTGTTTCGGATCCTGCCCGCCGTCCTGCGGGTTTCCTGGCCGGGCGCGGAGCGACCAGCCGACCAACGAGAGACACAGCTTCCGGAGCCTGGCGAGCAGAGGCGGCACTGCGGTCCTGTCGTTTTTCTTCATCTCGCGCGAGCCCGCCTGGCCGCCGGGGAGCGCACTACTCCTGGTGCATCTTGACGTTCGCACCTGGAGGGGCTTCACCGCCGACACATATCCGATACCCGTCGGGATCGCAGATCTCGAACTCGACGAGGCCGTAGAACATCCGCTCCGGCCCGCGCAGCAATTGCGTCTTCGTGCCGGCGGCGGCCGCGACCTCGAGCACCGCCGCGTCGCCGATCCTGAGATAAACCGACCACAGAAACTCGGGATCGGGCCCGCCGTCTTTCCCTCGCTCCCCGCACTGCAGCATGATCTCCGCGCCGTCCCGGCGCAGCATGGCGAAGGAGAAGGGAGGGTTTTGCGGAAACGTTTGCGGGACGAAGCCGAGCACGTCGATGTACCACCGCACGCTGGCCTCGACGTTTGCGACCTGCAGGACGGGAACGGCGCTTTGATAGGCGGACATCAGACCTCCGAAAGCCCGGTCGGGGAATCTTCATTCATCCTTGCTCCCCCTTGAATGACCTCGTCACTTGCGCTTCTTTCGCGTGGATGTCGGCCGCCGCATCCGCTTTGCAGCGGGTTTCCGTCCGTTCCTCTTGGCTCGACGCTTCCGCGCCGGGCCTGTCTTCTTCGTCTTGGGGCGAACATGCTCCGGGAGCTTCGCGCCCCCGGTCTCGCGATTCCATTCCTCGAAGGTCTCGGGCGTGATCTTGCCCTCGACCAGGAGCTGTGCGAACTTGCGCCGCTGGGCCTTGGATTTGAAGGGCATTATGCCACCTCGCTGCCGGACGCCGGCCTCTGCTCCGCCATGCCCGAGCGTCCCGCGCCGGCGGGTAGGCCGTGTCAGCTGCCATAGTCCCTGTGATACGCGGAGATGATCTCGCGCGCCGCATCGAGAATCGCCGGGCGATGCTGCCGGGTCATCTGCCGGCTCTCGTCGAGCCTCGCGGCCAGAGCACCCGGCTCCCACTGATCGTATTGTTCCGGTTTGGGAATCTTGTCGAATTCCCAGTGCATGCGGACGAACATGCCGGGGACCCAATCGTATCCATCCATGCAAAGCGCCGCGAGCGCCCGCACCCCGTCATGGATGGGAACGTTGCCGTTGACCAGCCCACGGGCGATTCGAAAAGCACGGTCGCGCGCCAGCCTGCCCGGCCGCGCATACTCATAGATGGACCGGACGAGCTTCACCAGCTCCTCCCCTGGCTGGGGCTGCCGTGAGTCGAAAGACTTGAGATCCTGGTAGGCCCGGCTCCCCAGGGCGGCCTCGAGTCCCGGCGTGCTCCGAAACCACGCCTCCAAGTCGGCGGCCGACACCTCTCCCGCCAGGAACTGCTCGAGAAAGAGCCAGCTCGATTCCTCGCGCATCATTCTTCCGGGACGCCGTCGAAGAAGGTCACGACTCCCGTTTCCAGGGAGTATTCCGCCCCCACCACGAGAAGCCCTTCCCTCCGGATCAATTCTTCGAGCAGGTCCGATCCGTGACGCAGCTGGCTTGCCGAAGCCTTGACGTTGGCGCGAACCGCGTCGCGCATCAGCGCCTCGACGTCGAGCGGCAGAAGTCCACCGATCAACGACTCCACCGAGGGACGGACGCGGTTGACAATCGACCGAAGGTTTCGTGATTGGGTCGTCATCCTGCCCAGCAGCTCCTCCACGGTCGCCTGCACCGCGCCGCACTGGGAATGCCCCATCACGACCACCAGCCGCGTCCCGAAGCGTGACGCGGCGAACTCGACGCTGCCGATCTGCGACGGCGCGACGATGTTCCCCGCCACGCGGATGACGAACAGGTCGCCGAGTCCCTGGTCAAAGACCAGCTCCGCGGGAACGCGGGAGTCGGAGCAGCCCAGGACGATGGCGAACGGCTCCTGCTTCTGGATCAGGGCGACCCGGCGTGCGGTGCTCAAATCGGACGCGGCCGACGACTGGTTCTCGACGAAGCGGCGGTTTCCTTCCCGGAGCCGGGCCAGAGCATCGAGGGCAGGATGGGTCATGGCGAGGATCGTCCCAGGGTCCGGTTGACGGAGCGATTCACGGCCAGCGGCGTACTTGTCTCGTGCACATCATACCGGGTTATCGAGTGTGCGCTCGGTCATGGCGAATGCTCATTGGAAACCGCTTGAGCCGGATTGACCGTTCATCGCATCTCACTCTTGTCAGGCCTTGCCCCAGCCGGGCAGCCGGGACGCCTGCTTCACCCAGTCGGTGAATTGAGATTCGTCGAGCGAATCTTTCTCGAGAACGTCGAGGTAGCGCACCTCCTCGTGCCTAGACTTGCCGGGAGGGGGAGGACTCAGTGATGCGCCGCTGAAGAAAGCGACTTTGACGTACCTCGTGAAGCAATGAAAGCTGAGGAACCAGCCCTGGCCCGCGATGCCGTAGAAGGGCGAGTTCCATTTGACCGCCTTGCGCACGCCGGGGACGTTGCGCGCGATCAGGGCATCGAGCCGGCGGCCGACCTCACGCTTCCATCCCGGCATGGCGGCGATAAAGGCCTGCACGGGAGCGTCGCCGTCGCCCATCGCGATCTGGGGATTGCCGCCCGCGAGAAGGGCCGGCTTCGTGCCTTTGCCGGACCACCGCTTCGGGACGGCTTTTCGCCCTTTGGCCGTCTTTGCATCGGCCTTTCCGGTTGCTTTCTTCCTGGGGCTCGCCGGCTTTCTGGATCTCTTCGCAGCCATCCCGCTCACTCCCGGACGGCGGTGATTCAAGCTCGAAACGGTCGTATCTCAGGTCCCATCTGCGCGACTATTTTCGGGAGGTCGCCTCGTTCAGGGTCACGGCAGCCCGAATGAGGGTCTTCAAGGCCTTCTCGTCGATCTTCTCCCCCTCGTGGAAATCGATGGCGCGCCTCGTGTTCCCCTCGAGGCTGGAGTTGAAGAGGCGAGAAGGGTCCTTCAGTGACGCCCCCTTGGCGAAAGTCATCTTCACGGCCTTCTTGTAGACTTCTCCCGTGCAGATGATTCCGTCGTGAGACCAGACCGGAACCTCCCACTTCCACTCCTCGACAACCTCGGGATCGGCTTCTTTGACCAGGGCACGGAGCCGCCCGAGCATCTCGCCGCGCCAGTCGTCCAGCTCCCTGATTCTCGCGTCAATCAGCCGGGAAGGAGAATCGCCCTTCTGCGACCCGCTCTTCTTCATGCCCGCTTCTCTTCCTTGGTGTTGAGGTTTGATAAATGGCGACAAGGGCCGGCCGGTGTCCAATCCCGCTCAACGTGCCTGTCCTCTCCATGCCGCGCTCCATTGCCGGCGACGGGTGAAGAAGTACCCGGCCATGCACCAATCGAAGGTCGCACAGAAGAACCCGTATGCCAGAGGAATCTCGCTCCAGCTCCTCGTGCCGAAGCAGACTCCCGTGTGAGCACAGCTCTCGTGCAGGAGATCCCACCCGCCGTGGAGCGCGTATCCCAGCACCAGCAAGAAGGCTACGCGGCTCCCCAGAACGCCGAGAACCGCAAACACGACCACGGCGACGGTTTCCAGCCGCCACGCATCCGTGCTGGCAAAGTAGGTCGTGAACGTCAGATACATGCCGGCGATTGGAACGAGGAACAGACCAAAGAAGATCTGCTCGCCCTTCGCGCTGAGCAGCTTGCTCGAAAGAGTGACGGCTCCTGCGGCCGCCAGCAGCCCGATGCCGATGTACCATGCCACGATTGCGGACAGCGCCATCGCTCCCCCATGAAGTCCTGCCGAGACTCTTCCCGCGACTCGCCCGGATCGTTCCGCCGCGATCGCCGGGCCAACCCTCGAGATGGCACAGGTTCGCTGTGAAGCGTACCACCATCGGCAGTCTAGGCGCCTGGCTGCGTGCCCGCGACCTCGCGAGCCAGGCGGTCCAGGTTCTGCTCATTCGCCGTCTCGAGGAACCGGCGCATCTTCTCGGCAAACTCACGGTTCTCGAAGACACCGACCCAGGAGACGAGAGTCCCCGTCGCGATCGGTTCGAGCGTGATGGACATCTCGAAGTGCGGCAGGTTGACATGCTTGATTCGAACCTTGGAATCGGGAA
>DASTZC010000055.1 GCA_035764505.1 Candidatus Polarisedimenticolia bacterium | reverse complement strand
GCAAAAAAAACAGCCGCCCTCCTTCCCCCCGGAAAAACTGGGAGACGGCAGGAAAGCGGCAGGTGCGCCGGTGCGCGCATCGTGGAGGCGTCCGGGGCGCGGGAGAAGGGAGGATCGAGCCTTCCAGCCGCGCCGCTGGAGATCCCTCGCGGGTCCGGGGCGGGGAGACTCTCCCCGCCCCGAAAACCCGAGGGTTACTGGATGGTGCGCCGGATGGTGAACGTCCCCGAGACGCCGGGCGCCAGGGAGGCGACATTGTTGGTGAATACCGTGTTGAGCGGCGCGTTGTTGCTCACCGTCCCGGCGCTGGCCGTGGCGGCGATGTGTGTGGTGGTCGTGCCCCAGTTGTTGGGAGCCGCGTTGCCATCCTCGGTGATCACCAGGTTCGTCGCGATGAGCGTCGCGTTGCCGGCCCCTCCCGCGGTGTTCGCCACGTTGGTGTAGATCACGTCGTAGCGAATCTCCGCCCCAGGCACCGGGTCCAGCGGACCGCCGGAGCCCGTGGTGTTGTCGATCAGGGCGGTCTTGATGATCCGGACGAATCCGGGGAAGAAGTTGTCGCGCGTCCGGTTGGTGGTCCCCGGCGAGTTCTGCGACTCGGCCTGCAGCACCGTCATGTAGCCCTGCAACACGGTGGTGCCGGCAGGCGCGGTGACGGCGGTGGTGAAGGTGGTCGTCACCCCGAAGGCGACCGGGATGTCGACGAAGCCGCCGCCCGAGACGACCGTCGCCGGAAGCGGACCGCCGGCGTCGGGATCGACGCTGACCGTGAAGCCCGCCGGGACCGTGGGCGCCGTGATGCGGAAGGTGTCATTGGCGTTGCCGGTGTTCTGCAGCGAGTTGGTGAAGCTCAGCGTCGCCGCCCCCGCCGTCGCCGAGCCGGGAGCGAGGCCGTTCGCCGCCGTCGAGGAGAGGTCGGTGAAATCGTCGTTGCTGGTGGTGTTGACCGCTCCCGGCGCGCCGTTCGGGCCGAGCAGCACGGAGCCGCTCTGGATCAGGAGCGTGAACTGCACCACGCCGTCGCCGTCGACGTTGCCCGGCGCGGCCCCCTCGGTGAAGTCGGCGTTCTGATCGCCCACGTTGGCGACCGTGTCGCCCGACTGATCGGTGATGTTGTTGCCGAGGAAGTTCTTTCCGAAGCTGTCGGCGATGTTACCGATCGGGAGGGTGGCGTTGGTCGTCGTGATGATGACCGAGAAGGTGAACGGTCCGGCCGTGGCGCCCGAGGTCAGCGTCCCGGCGGCGGAGAAGAAGCCGATGCGCCGCACGGTGGCGAGAGGCGGCGCCGCGGTGGTCCAGACGGATGCCGACGGGGTCGTGGCCAGGGCCGAAGTGGTGTAGACGACGACATAGCCCGCCGGCGCCGAGGGAGCCGGAGCGCCCATCAGCTGAGTGCCGACCGGAATCGGATCGGAGACCATCAGCCCCGTGGTCGGTGCGCCGTCCACGTTGAAGCTCTGTCCGGTGGCGGTGCGGCTGCCGTTGTTGGCCAGGCTCAGGCTGTAGGCGATGTTGCTGCCCAGCGCGACCGGGCCCGCGGGCACTGTCTTGGTCAGCTCCAGCTGCGCGTCGTCCTGAATCGTGGCGGTGATGTCACCGATGTCTTCGCGCCGGCCGTTCACCGGGGTCACGTCGACGGTGCGCACTTCGTTGGCGGACAGGTTGGCGGCCTGATTGGCGTTGTCGCCGAGGAGGATCTGGATGGTGTCGCCGGCGGTGGCCCCGGCGTTGACCGTCAGCTCCACCAGGACGCTCAAGGTCCCCGCCTGCGCCACCAGCGCCGAGGTCACCGACGCGCCGTTGGTCAGGATGTCGGTGTCGCCGCCGTTGATGGTGTTGCTGTTGTCCACGTCGATGACCGCCCGGGTCAACGTGACCGTGGTGGTCCCGGAGGTTACGGCCCGGATGCTGGCGCCGGAAGCCGCGAACAGGAATCGGTCGCTGATGTTCCCGGTGTTGGTCAGGGTGAACTGGAACAGGACGCCGCTCTGTCCGGTGACCACCGAGGGATTGACTCCGGCGTCCGGGGTGATGCTCAGCCCGGCGACATTGGAGACCGTGGTGGTGACGGTGTTGGAAACTGTGGTGAAGCTGTTCGTGCCGTCCGAATAGGTCGCCGTGGCACGGTTCGAGATCACCGTGCCGCCGGGGGTCGACTGGGCGAAGAGGGAGTCGGCGAAGGAAGCGACGGTGAGCAGCAGGAAGACGATAGCCGTCCTTTTCATGGCCTCACCTCACCTGTACTTGGTAGGAGACGGTCGCTTCGGCGCCCGCGGGCAGCGGGTTGTTCCAGGTCCAGCGGACGGTGGTGTAGCGATCGGCGGGGGCCGGGACGATCTGGGCCTTCCCGTCCTTGCCGAGCACGGTGATCGTGGGGGTGGAGGAGAAGTTCTTTCCGCCGTCGACGCTGTAATCGACGCGCAGCTCTGCCGACGTGGTGGCCGTGCCGGCGACATAAGCGGTGCCGGCCGGAATGGGACCCACGGCGCTGGCATGGCTGGCGTCGCGATCGCCCTGATTCGTGACCAGGATCTTGTAGAGGATCCGATCACCGGGGGACACCTTGGAGCCGCTTTCCAGGGCGGTAAAGTTCGCGCTGGAGTTCTTGGCGGGCTGGTGGCTCCCGATGAGCTGCACCTTGATGTCGGGGCCGGCAGCCAGGGCGGCGCCGCCGAGCAGCAGGATGGCAGCAATTACGCCGAGCCATGCTCGGCTGGTTCGCGCAAAGCTCATGACTTTCTCCCTCGAGAGGCGTTTAGACGGCTATTTGAGATACCAAGAGACACGTATTCATCCACGCGAGAATCTATAGTCGCTATTTCACTTCCGCAAGAAACGGGAGGAAATGGCCCGGGTGCCTTAAGGAGTTGCTTATTCAGTAGATTGGAACGGTGGGGATGGGCGAAAGATCGGCGTAACTGACATCGTGGTTTGGAGCCGGGGGCTCAATCAAGGACTTTCTTGACCTGACGGGACGCTCACGAGCGCTGGATCCACGATCAAGTGATTTTCGACCTGGACAACACCGGGAACCGACAGGGCCGCATTTTCCGCCTGCATCCGGTAAAGGAAGAGAGGTACCCGTCCCCGCAGCAGCGCCTTACCATCCTGCATCCGGACATCGAGCTTCGCCGGCCGGACCGGCAGGTCCTCGACGATTTTCCGCTCGACGTGGCGGCCCAGAGCCCCACCGGCATTGGAGGTAGCACTCACTTCGATCCGGTTCACGATCGCGACGATGCCGCGGATCTTGGACACCGTCTCCTCGACCTCCTGCTTCTGCCCATAGGTGCCGGCGCTCCCGGTCAGCACCACCTTTCCCAAACCGACTTGCGCCTTGAGCTCGCGCAGTGCGCCCGACAGCTCTCTCAAAGCTTGGTTCAGCGCGTAGCGGATCTGGGTGTCGGAGACCTGCCCGCGGGACACCCGTGCCATCATGACGACGTCCACGACCCCGGGAACGGAAGCGGCGATCCGCCGCGCATCGTCCAGCAAGTGGAGCGTCGCGGCACCACCCGAGATCGTCAGGATTCCTTCCTCGCAGCGCACCCCGAGACGCGAGCTTTGCCTCAGCTCGCTGGACTGGTTGAGCGCCTGCCGGACCTCGGCCGCGATGCCCGCGTCTTTGGGGGAGGCCAGGACCGCCGGAAGGCTCAGAAGTAAAGCCAGTGCGAGCGCCGCGATGGGAAGAATCCGGTCCAGCCGCATGGAATCAGCCTCCGATTGTGCATCGAGCCGGTTCGGCCTCAACATGGGGCGGGGAAGACCGGGAGTCCAGCATGTCCGGAAGAAACCTGCTTTCGATGATCCTTTCGGCGGCGCTCCCCCTGCTGGGCTGCGCGCCGCAATCCTCCCGCGACGAGGCGGCCGCGGCGCGCGCGACGATGGTGACGCAACAGATCGCAGGCCGCGGGATCCGCGACCCGCGGGTCCTGGAAGCGATGCGCACCGTGCCGAGACACCGCTTCGTTCCCGAGTCCTGGGCCGACGCGGCCTACAGCGACCAGCCCCTGCCGATCGGCTTTGGGCAAACCATCTCCCAGCCTTACATCGTGGCGCTGATGACGGAGCTGGCGCAGCCGGGCCCCGGGGACAAAGCTCTGGAAATCGGCACCGGATCCGGTTACCAGGCGGCGGTCCTGGCGCGGCTGGTGAAGCAGGTCGTCACCATCGAGATCGTCGAGCCGCTCGGCCGCGAGGCCGCCGGCCGCCTCGCCGCGCTCGGCGTTGACAACGTCACGGTGCGGATCGGCGATGGCTACCAGGGATGGAAGGAAGAAGCCCCGTACGACATCATCCTGGTCACGGCGGCGCCCGAGCAGGTGCCGCAGGCTCTGCTGGATCAGCTGGCGCCCGGGGGAAGGCTGGTGCTGCCGGTCGGACCGGCCGGCGGCATCCAGAACCTGCGGGTCATCGGCAAGGCCTTGAGCGGAGAGGTGACCACTCGCGAGCTCCTGCCGGTGCGCTTCGTGCCGATGGTGCCCTCGCCCTGAAGCGGCGGCCACGCCGCATGCCCGACCCGGCCGCATCCGCCTGTGGGCGGGTGCTATAATCCCGCCCCGCCGCGGCCCAGTGTTGCGTATCAGAAATCGAGTTCACACCGAGGCCGTCGAGCCACCCGGATCGCAAGGCGCGTCGAAGCGCCGCGTACCCAAAGCGGCTACGCAAGCGAGACGCAACGCCGCGAGGCGGGACGGATCGACGGCCGAATGTAACGCGATTTCTGGTACGCGACACTACGCAGCTCCCCCAATTTGCGAGCCCTCGTTTCGGAGGCCAACATGCGCCGGTCCGTGCTCCTCGTAATCCTGTTCTTGATCGCGCTCTCCATCGCGCCCGCCCAGGAGAGCAGCTATTCCCTGCCGAAGAAGGCCAGCCTGGCCCTCAACGGCCTGAGCGCCGAGCGAATGCGCGCGGATCTCAAGTTCCTCTCCTCGGATCTCCTGGAAGGGCGGGGGACCGGGCAGCGCGGCGGCGAGCTGGCCGCGAGCTACATCGCCACCCAGTTCGAGCTGGCCGGATTGAAGCCGGGAGCCCCCGACGGCACCTATTTCCAGAAGGTGCCGCTCATGGGGATCTCCACGGTGGCGGAAGGGACCAGCCTGAAGCTGGAGGGCCCCAAGGGCAGCGTCCCGCTGAAATACCTCGACGACTACGTCGCCTGGTCGCGCACGGAGGAGAAGGTGACCGACCAGAGCTCCGACCTGATCTTCGTCGGATACGGCATCGTGGCTCCGGAATTCCAGTGGGACGATTACAAGGGGGTCGACGTCAAGGGGAAGACGCTCCTGATGCTGGTCAACGACCCGCCTTCCACCGATACGAAGCTGTTCGGCGGACCGGCGCTGACCTACTACGGGCGATGGACCTACAAGTTCGAGATGGGGACCCGGAAGGAGGCCAACGGCGTCATTCTGATCCACACCACTCCCTCCGCCGGCTACGGCTTCAATGTGGTGCAGAACTCCTGGTCCAAGGAGCAGCCCTTCGTGGGCCGGGCGAAAGGGGAAAGGGTCCTCAGCCTGGAGTCCTGGATCACCGAGGCGAAGGCGAAAGAGCTGTTCACTCTCGCCGGCAAGAACCTGGATGAGGCGCGCGAGGCCGCGGCCCGCCGCGACTTCCGCCCCATTCCCCTCGGCATCACCGTGACGTCCCACATCGTGTCGAACGTTCGGCCCGTGGAGACCGCCAACGTGCTGGGCGTGCTGGAAGGGGGCGATCCTCAGAAGAAGACCGAGGCCGTCGTCTTCTCGGCCCACTACGATCATCTGGGAATCGGCAAGGAGGAGAACGGCGACAAGATCTTCAACGGCGCCGTCGACAACGCCTCGGGGGTTTCGATCCTGCTGGACCTGGCGCGCGTCTATGCCGGCGCGGCGGAGGGGGGCACGCGCCCACCGCGCTCCATCCTGTTCATCGCTGCCGCCGCCGAGGAAGGCGGACTGCGCGGCTCCCAGTACTACGCAACCCATCCGACCTTTCCGCCGGGGAAGATCGCGGCCAACCTGAACATCGACGGCATCCAGGTCGTCGGCCCGGCCCTCGAGTACACCTTCCTGGGGAGCGAGAAAACCACGCTCGGGCCGATCATCTCGTGGGCCGAGCGCCAGTTCGGCTTCAAGAACGTTCCCGATCCGGAGCCGGGCCAGGGCTCGTACTACCGCTCCGATCACTTCAATTTCGCGAAGGTGGGGGTCCCGTCCGTCTCGATCGACCAGGGGGACAAGTTCGAGGGGAAGGATCCCGCCTTGGGGAAGAAGATCTGGGAGGATTACAACGAGAACCGCTATCACCGGCCTTCGGACGAGTACGATGCGAGCTGGGACTTCTCCGGGCTGGTCAAGCTGGGGCGGATTGCCGGATCGATCGGCTGGGTGGTCGCCTCGCAGCCCAAGCTCCAAAGCTGGAAACCGGGCGATGAGTTCCTGGCCGCCCGTGAGGCGAGCTGGAGAGCCGGCTCGCAATAAGTTAGTGTCGCGTACCAGAAATCGCGTTACATTCGGCCGCCGATCCATCCCGGCTCGCTGCGTTGCGTCTCGCTTGCGTACCGCAGTCGGCTCGCCCGGGCAGCACGATGGTGCCCATGAATCAGAGAAGCCGCGGCGCACTCGAGTCGAGCTGGAATGCGCTCAGAAACTTTGTCATTGACAACCCCTTGGGACCGACGTATATCCTTCAATGGGGACGAAAAGCAGGAAACCCAAGTCCCGCTGAGAAGTGACGCATGCGTGGATCGCGTGCTCTTGTCCTGCTGGCTCTGGGCGCCACCCTCTTCACGCCCGGCTCCTCCCGCACCGGCGACCTGACTTTCCGGGAGCGAGTCGAAGCCCAGCGTGCCATCGAGCGCGTCTACTACTCCCACCAGATCGGCGCGACACGCACCTTCGAGAAGGCAGTTCCCGAAAGTCTCCTCGAACGCAAGGTGCGAACCACCCTCGCTGAGTCCGCTGCCCTCGAACGATTCTGGGGCACGCCCATATCGGCCGCCGCGCTCCAAGCCGAGTGGCAAAGGATCGCCCGAAGCTCCCGTTTTCCGGAGCGACTCGAAGAGATCTACGCGGCGCTCGACCACGATTCCGTGCTCATCCAGGAGACTTTCGTCCGTTCCGTGCTGGCGGATCGCCTCTCCCGCAACTTCTTCAAGACGGATGAGAGAATCCACTCCGGGAGCCGGCACGAGATCGAAGCCCTGCACGAGAAGCTGGTCACCGGGGACTTTTCGGAGGATTCGGAAGAATCGCACCGAACGGTCTGGGAGCTAATTCCGATTGGAGATGTGGGGGCGCAGGCAGTTGCCTCAGGGGGCTATGAGCCCGCCCCTCAGTCGGCTGGAAAAGCGGAGCCACGCGAGGGGGTCCGGAGCCTGAAGGTGAAGCCCGAGGAGCTCGAGCGCTGGCGCAGATCCACCCCCTCGAGGGTCGGCGAGATCGGGGAAATCCGCGATGAAGGGGACGCTTGGAGCATCGGCATCCTGCTGGGGGAGGAAGACGGTAGCCTGCGTATCGCGCGCTACGCGGTTCCCAAGGTCGGCTGGGACGAGTGGTGGGAAGGGACAAAGAACACCTGGGAGGAAGGCAGGGTCGCAACCGTGGCGCAGCCGTTCCAGGCCCTGACGCCGCCCACGCTCGACGACTCGTGCACCGCCCCCGACAGATGGGAGAACGGGATTCTGGACGCGGCGCCTCGGCCGGCCACCGGCCATGTGGCCGTCTGGACCGGAAGCTTGATGGTCGTTTGGGGGGGCACCAGCGACGAGACCCCCACAGGGCTGGGTGCCCGTTACGACCCTCTCACCGACACATGGAGTCGGACTTCCACCGTCGGAGCGCCAAGTCCGCGATATCTGAGCCCGACAGCCGTGTGGACGGGTCAACAGATGATTGTCTGGGGAGGATGGCCCTTTAATCTTGTTGGTAACGTTCTTCCTAACGTGGGCGGTCGATACGATCCTGTCTCCGATACGTGGCAGGCCACGTCAACCTCTGGCGCTCCTGAGGGCAGATTCGGACATAGCGCCGTATGGACCGGCTCGGTCATGCTGATTTGGGGGGGACAATCTTATGGCGGCTTTCTTAACCCGGGGGGCCAATACGAGCCTGCGACCGATACCTGGAGCCCGATTTCGGCTCTGGGTCAGCCTAATCCCCGGTCGAGTCACTCGGCGATCTGGACGGGGAGTCGGATGCTTGTCTGGGGAGGAGCGGGGTATGTGGGGCCGAATTTCGTTCACCTCAATACCGGTGGTCTCTACGACCCTGTCACAAATACGTGGTCAGCCACCTCGACGCTGAACGCTCCCTCGGCCCGGCTCGATCATAGCGCCATCTGGACGGGCACGAGGATGATTGTCTGGGGCGGCATGGCAGACAGCGTGGAGAACACCGGTAGGAGCTATGACCCGGTGGGAGATACCTGGGGAAATGTCGCCACGATGAATGCTCCTTCAGCGCGCAAGGGCCACCAAGCGATCTGGACCGGGAGCCGGATGATTGTCTGGGGAGGCGGATTCAACACCGGTGGAAGCTACAATCCCGCAAACGACCACTGGTCGCCGACCTCGACCACCAACGCCCCTTCGGCGCGATCGGGGAGCACGGCGGTTTGGACCGGCTCGAAAATGATCGTGTGGGGCGGCTTGCCGACCGCCGGCGGTGTTTCCGTCAATACGGGAGGCCAGTACGATCCGGCTGGAAACTCGTGGACGCCGACTTCCTCCACGCAAGAGGTAACGGCACGAATCGATCACACCGCCGTCTGGACCGGCAACGAGATGATTATTTGGGGGGGATCGGAGCAGAACCTTCGGGTGAACACCGGGGGACGCTACAATCCCACCTCTGATTCCTGGACTCCGACCACGCTTTCCGGAGCTCCAGCAGCGCGAGCGGTCCACGTGGCAGTCTGGACCGGAAACAAGATGGTGGTCTGGGGAGGGGGAGGAACTAATGGGGCCTACCTGCTCACCGGGGGGCGCTACGATCCGATTCTGGATTCCTGGAGCCCCATGACCTCGCTCAATCCCCCACCGGGGAGGGAGTATGCTTCCGCGATCTGGACGGGAACCGAAATGATCGTGTGGGGAGGTGACGACGGCATCCCGGTGGACACCGGCGGCCGCTACAACCCCGCCACCGATTCCTGGATCGCCACGGCGTGGGGCCCCGATGCTCGGGCCTTTCACTCGGCGGTCTGGACCGGAAGCCGGATGATCATCTGGGGAGGCGGATCCGACACCGGCGCGCAGTACAATCCCGCAACGAACAGCTGGACGCCCACTTCGACCGTCAATGCCCCTTCGGCACGGACGCTCCAATCCGGGGTCTGGACCGGCGACCGGATGATCATCTGGGGCGGCTATTCGGTACCCGATGGCGCCGACGTCAGCACGGGATCGAAATATGACCCCGCCACCGACAGCTGGACCCCCATCTCAGCCGTCAACGCGCCTGCACCCCGGGAGCTGAACTCCGCTGTCTGGGACGGGAGTCGCATGGTGATTTGGGGGGGCCTGGCGCCGCCGGACAGCCACCCTATAAGTACGGGTGGTTCCTACAATCCGGTCACGAATTCCTGGTCGCCCACTTCGCTCCTCGACGCGCCCTCACCGCGTGCCCGGCACACGGCAATCTCAGCCGGGCCCTTCATGATCGTTTGGGGAGGACATCCCCAGCACAGCACCCCTTACAACATGCTCTCCTCCGGGGGACGCTACTCGCCGACGGGTTTCGATCAGGACGAGGACGGGTTCACCACCTGCGCGGGAGATTGCAACGACACCAATCCGGCCGTCCATCCCGGCGCTCCAGAGATCTGCGACGGATTGGACAACAACTGCAACGGTACGGTCGATGAGATCGTCGACGCCGATACGGACGGCTTCACCAACTGCGGTGGAGATTGCAACGACTCCAACCCTGCCGTGCATCCCGGCGCGACGGAAGTGTGCAACGGGATCGACGACGATTGCGACAACGCGGTCGATGAAAGCATGCCCGACGCGGATGGTGACGGCTTCGATGCGTGCGCCGATTGCAACGACGCTGCGGCGTCAGTCCATCCTGGCGCCGTCGAGGTATGCAACGGCGTGGACGACAACTGCAGCGGCGTCGCCGACGAAGGGTTCCTGGATTCCGACGGGGACGGATCCGCGGATTGCGCGGACTGCCAGGACTTCGATCCTTCCATCTACCCCGGCGCGGCCGAAGTCTGCAACCAGATCGATGACAACTGCAACGAGCTGATCGACGAAGGCTTCGACCA
>DASTZC010000054.1 GCA_035764505.1 Candidatus Polarisedimenticolia bacterium | reverse complement strand
TCTTCAAACGATCAAACATTTCGGGAAGGAGCACAGGTGATAGTGACCCAATGAAAGGGTCCCCCTCCAGGCGCCTTGACGCTGCTCTTGACGCCCGTCGCGTACCATCCTCTGAAATTCACCTGTTCCGGCGTCGTCAGGGAGTTCGTGACGAGTTGCGAAAGGACGATCTCGGTACCGTCCTGTGCCCAGACCTGCCAGTACTCCGAAGAGCCGGAAACACTCGGAGTGAACTTCGCCCGGATCCCGGAGCCGTCATGCGCGTACCAATAGGTGTCATCGATGCAATTCCCTGACTGGAGCTTGGCGCCGTGGAACAACCGATGTCTCGATCCGTCCGATGCCTCGAAGTAATGAAGAGTTTCGCTCGATGTTCCATTGGAGTAGTCGAGACGGTAAACACGTCCCATGTGGAGCGTCCATCCCAGCCCGATCGGACTCTTCGCAATGAGGCTTCGATTCGCCGGGGTCGAGGGAAAGTTCGAATCGGAGGCATCCCAGACCTTGCTGTTATAGTGAAGCACCACGGAGTAGCCAAAATCGGCTCCGGACTTGGCCGAGTAGAGGGGGATGGAGAGATGAAGGTTCCCATTTATCACATTGGTGCTCTCTTGGTCCCATGCGCTAGGGACTCCGGGTGAGCCACCTACGCCCATGTCGTCATTATGATCCTCAGCGAAGACAAGTGCCGTCGCTATGAAAATGAATGCCGGAAGTAGGATCCAAGCTCGTGCGCGTTCCATGAAAGGCCCTCCCTCCTTCATGAGCCGTTTTCAGGGGCCTGCGGGACTGAACAGCAGGCTGGCCCTGATCTTCTATTTAATCGGTCGCTTGAGCGCGGTCGACGCGCGGGCGCAATCTCCAAGCGTTGGCAGCGCTGCCCCAATGTCGCCATGTATCCCGAACTGCCGCAGCCTCGAAGCTCTATCGGGGCCGGAGGTCGAGGCTGAAATCGACCGAATGGCCGAAGCTGTTCGCAGGGACATCGAATCAGCGACTGATAGGCCAACGAAGATCCAAGTGCTCAATCGGTTTTTCTTCACTGCATCCGGTTTCCGTCCCCTTCGTGAAGACACTCCGGAGTCAATCCTCCCGAGGACCGTTTTGGACAGGAGGCAAGGCAACTGCCTGGGCCTGAGCATCGTTTATCTTGCCTTGGCACGCGACCTTGACCTTCCGGTCCAGGCGGTTGCGGCGCCAAATCATCTTTTCTTGCGGTACAGCGACGGAGATTTGCGGGTGAATCTGGAGCTCCTCGAAGGTGGCCTGAGCCACGAAGACGACTACTACCTCAAGCAATACCGAATACCCAGCGATTCAGTCCGGCGCGGTGTCTTCCTCCGCTCGTTATCAGATCGTGAGGTCCTCGGACACGTCTACTTCTCGCTCGGCGCGAATTACTCGAAAAATGGGGATTTCAACTCGTCCTTCGCGCTCTACCAGGCCGCGGTGCGTGATGCGCCCGATGCCCCGACGGCCCACTTGAATCTTGGCCAGGACCTTCTGGCGCGCGATCGCGCGAAGGAGGCTGTGCGCGAATTCACCACCGCCCTTCGCCTGTACCCTGGGTACCTCTCAGCGCTTTCTGCCCGTAGCACGGCCCAATGCCGTCTGGGAAATTTGCGCAAGGCCCGAAAGGACCTCGAGACGATCCTCGATCTATCACCCGAATCCCAAAGCGCCGCAAAGACCCTTGCCGGCCTGGAATGTCCCCCTGAGGGTCCGCACTAATCCTATGTGGATTGCTAGTACTTGGGGAACTGGCGGATGATTTCGCGCTGCAGACTCTTCTGCGCCTCCGCGTTTTTCCCCAATCTGGCGCCGATTCTCTGGGCGCTGGTCTGCGTGGCGCGCAGGTCGCGCGCCACGAGCCCGGCGCGCTCCCGGGCCGCCGGATCGGTCAGCTGATGGGCCACCCGCTCCACGGCGTCGGCCTGCGTCTCCAGCTTGGCGTTCAGGTTCTGCACTTACGCCTTCGCCGCCGCCGTCTCCTTGGCCGCCGCTTCCAGCTTCTGTTCCCAATCGAAGCCCAGGATCGATGCGCTCTTGAATCCCGCTTCGGTCAGGATCTTGTTGAAGGTGGTCGGGAAGACCATCAGCAACAGCAGGACGATCAGCAGCAGGCCGTCGCGCGTCAGGTTGACCGCCGATCGGACCGATTTCATCTTTCCTGAGATTGCCGCCGCTTCTGCTCCGCTCCTGGGTCGCCTCCTTCCGCCCGCACTGTGGGGTTGCGCGTCGCGCATGCCGATGCGGCTAGAGCCGCCCGTCGATCCGTCCCGCCTTGCCGTGCTGCCTCTCTGGCGCCATCCGCGCACGCGGGATGGCGGCGCGCTGGAAGGTGCCGTCGGCAATCTCGCTGAAGATCGTCTCGACCTCGTGCCCGGGATCGTCGAACTGCCCGTGGCGTGTGGAGCGATCGGCCGGGCGGTGCCGCGGCGCGCCGAGCGAGCCGGAAGCGCGCTCGAAGTCTTTCCGGATTCCCAGGATCGGCTCGCGTCCTCCAGCCCGCTCCAGGTGATCGGCGACGTAAGTGAGCAGCGAGCCGGGATAGATTCCGATCTCATCGTCCCGCTCGTCGTCCGAAGACAGCGTCCAGATGGTGAAGCGCTCCGACGGCACGGGCAGGCGTCCCTCGGGAGCAAAGACCCTGCGCGCGGAAGCGACGCTCAGGGCAGGGGCCATGAAGGCGATCGATCCGAGCGTGACGCGCCCCCGCAGGCTGGCGATCGCGCCGCGCAGGAACTGCTGGTACAGCCGGCCCAGGTAAATCGCGCCGGCGCTGTGGGCCACGAGGTGGATGCGGTAGCGCTCCCCCGGACCACCTTCCGCGATTGCCTGGAGGAGCTGGTTGGCGAACAACGCCGCGCCCCCCTTCGAGCGCAGCCTGGCCGCGCCGTCGGCGCGGCCGTGCAGCTCGTTCCAGCCTTTGCGTACGAGCGGAGCGAGCCCGGCTCCAAGCTCCTCTTGCAGCTTGTCGACGAGCTCCGAGATCTGCTTTTCAAGATCCTCGCGGGCCGCTTCCAGATTCAGCTCGGAGAGCAGGCTCCCCATGGTCCGGCTGACGGTTGGGCCGGAACCGTCGTTGCGGCTGCGCAGGTAGCCGAGCAGCGTCTCGCCGATCCCGGTCTCCCAGACGAAGAACCAGGCGGTGAGGCCGATGTTGCGGCAGAAGCTCCAGAGCTCGGCGGCGCGCTTGGCTCCGGCCAGCTCGCTGATGAGGCCGCCGTGCGCGTACAGGACGATGTCGCGGTATCCGTCGGAAGAGATGCGCGCCAGCCGGGCGCGGGACGCCATCGCCGGAAGATCCTTCTCGGGAGTCCGCAGGCGTCCGCCGTCGGACAGCTCGCCGCGATCGCCCGTATTCACGAGATAAGCCAGCGCACGAGGATCGATCTCCAGGCCGTCCACGCCCGAGGTTCCGGCGCGCGCGGTGTCCGCACTCTGAGCAGCGCCCATGAAGCCGTCCAGGAAGATCCTGGGCGATCCTTTCTGGTCCCAGGTCTCGGGACCGGGGCGCGCGACCCAGGCATCCTGCCGGTTCTCGATCCAATCTTCGTAGCTCAGGATGGCGAGCCCTCGGCTGCCCCAACCCTCGCCCCAGGAGTTCTGAATGATGAAGCCCTCCGGGCAGTACCCCACGATGGCGAAGGCGTGCAACCCCATCGCACGCGAATCGGCGGGAATGACCTGGATGTCGAGAGTACGGCCGTTCG
>DASTZC010000053.1 GCA_035764505.1 Candidatus Polarisedimenticolia bacterium | reverse complement strand
GCCGCGCTCCGGCCTGGTCGTGACAGGGACCTCCAATCCGGATGAGCGGCGATGGTCGATGAGGGCCGATGGTCTCCCCGTGGCACAGCTCTTCGACCTGCGCCGGCTCGGCCAGCCCATGCTCGACAGCGGTACCATTACCGGCTCACTGGAGCTGAGGGCCTTGCACGATGCCTTTCGCTTCGAGGCGAAGCTGGCCTCGCGCGCCGCGCGCCTGCCCTCTCTCGATGAGGATTCCGCGAAGCCCTCGGTCCTGGGCAGACCTACGGAAATCAAGGTCGACGTTGCCGGCTCCTGGAAGCCCGCGGAAGGCGCTCTTGACGTCCCGCGCTGGAGCGCGCAGATCGAAGGGGCCACGGCGTCGGGATCCCTGGCGCTGCGCGATATCAAGACGGATGCCGCTGTCGACCTGGCGCTCGAAATAGAGCGGGTCGATTTCGCTAAGCTCCTGCACACCTGGGGGCTGGAGGCTCCCGAGAGTCTGGGCGTCAAATCTGGCGGCCCGACGGTCGAGCTGGGCTCGGCGACGCTGTCGGCCACCGCGCGAGGACGCACCTCGCAGCCCGCCTCCTTCGTGGTGACCCAGAAGCTCGACTTCACGCCCCCCGAGCCAATTCCGTCCCCCGTCCTGAAGCTGCGGGGAGACTTCGTTCACCAGGCGGTCAGTGAATCTGGAGCGGTGCGGACGATCGTCGTTTCGCCTTCCTCTCCCGATTTCATCCCTCTCGATGCGGTGCCGCCCCTGTTCCTGCGCGCTTTGCTGATCGCCGAGGATGCGGGCTTCTACGGCCATCCCGGCATCGACCTTCGAGAGGTTCCTTCGGCGCTCATTACCGATTGGAACCGCGGCGGCGCGGCACGCGGCGCTTCGACGATTACGCAGCAGCTGGCCAAGAACCTGTTCCTGTCCCGCGAGAAGCAGCTCGGACGCAAGGTCCAGGAGCTTTCGGTCACCCTCCTGCTCGAGGCGGCGCTCAGCAAGCGGCGCATTCTCGAGATCTACCTGAACGTCATCGAGTGGGGGCCGGGGCTGTATGGCCTGCGGCCCGCGGCGCGCGTCTATTTCGATCGGGAGCCGGCCGACCTGACGCCGGCCCAGATGGCCTTCCTGATCTCCATCATTCCCGGCCCGCTGAAATATCAGAGCTCTTTCGCGCACGGCACGCCCGGACCGGGACTCCGCAAGCTGGTCGACAACCTGCTCGCCAAGCTGCGCTCCGTCGACGCCCTGACCGAAGAGGAATACCAGTCGGCCCTGGCCGAGGGGATCGTGGTCAGCGGTCGCGGAGCGCCCGCCTCGCAGCCGACCGGTGGCACCCCCGAACCATCCGACGACGACGAGCAAGAGCTCCGATGACGCTTCGATGCCATCCGCCGCCGGCGTTTTGGCCCTGAGTGGACCTCGGGCCGCCATCTCCATGCTGGGAATTGGTCAAACCGAAAAGCAGCGGCTAAGGTTGCGAAGCAGCCATTCAGGAAGGGCCGCAGGGCTGTGCGGCCGTGACCCATGGAAAGGAGAAAGCGATGCCGGAAAAAAAGACCCTCGAGAGGGCCGAGCAGGACAAACAAGAGGGGAAATCGCCATCCACGCAGGCGGGAGAGTTCGTCCGCGAGGAGATGGAGCACATCCGGGAAGGAAAGCATGGAGCCCGCTCGACCAAGCAGGCGATCGCCATCGGGCTTTCCAAGGCGCGCCGCGCGGGCGTGAAGCTTGCAGCGCCGCAGCGGGGCACGACCTCCGCAAAGACCCGGCTATCCGCGCGCCGTGACTCGGCGGCCGGCAGGAAAGGATCGCGGCGCAAGCCGAATCCGAACCGATCGGCGGCATCTTCCCGGGCGCTGCAGCGCGAAGGCTCCGCGGCGGCCAGCCGTCCCGCGCTGGCGCGTCAGGCGCGCTCCGCCGCGGCAAAGCGCACCCGCGCCGCGCGATCGCAGTCGGCCAGGATGGGGGCCCGGCACCGCGCTCCCTCGGGGAGATCGCGCTCCCGGCGCAGCGGCGGCGCAGGCAAGCGCCGCTGAGCGCGGGCCCGCAAAGACCTCGAAGAGATCGTACAGAGGAGACCGTTTCGGCGGCCATCGTGCGCCCTCGCTTTCTTGTTGACAATCTACAGGAGTGGGGGTACTCTGCTGTAGGTTTTCTACAGGAGAAGCGATGGCCGATTCGAAAGCGGAGCTGCTGCGGGGCACGCTCGATCTGCTCATCCTGAAGACCCTGGCCTTGCAGCCGATGCACGGCTGGGGCATCGCGCAGCGCATCCAACAGGTCTCCCAGGAAGTTTTCAGCGTGAACCAGGGGTCGCTGTATCCGGCGCTGCACCGTCTCGAGCAGCAGGGCTGGATCGACGCCGACTGGTCGGATTCGGACAACAACCGGCGCGCCAAGTTCTACCGGCTGACCGCCAGGGGGCGAAAGCAGCTGGCGAGCGAGGAGCGCAACTGGGAGCGGGTCGCCGCCGCGGTCGCGCGCATCCTGCAGACGAGCTGACGCCAACGATGGTTCGAAGCACTCGTGCTGTCGAATTGCCGATGCAGATTCCCAATCTCGTGCTCGCTGAATGATGCACCTCTTGAAGCGTTGGGGGCGGCGGTTGCGGCCGGCGCGGGCCGAACGAGAGCTCGATGCCGAGCTGCGCTTCCACGTTGAGGTGCAGACGGAGGCTAATGTCCGCGGCGGGATGGCGCCCGATGAAGCGCGGCGCCAGGCGCTGCTGAGCCTGGGTGGCCTGGAGCAGATCAAAGAAGGAGTTCGAGACCTCCGGCCCGGCGTGTGGCTCGAGACTCTGTGGCAGGACACGCGCTTCGCCATCCGGCTGCTGCGCCGCGATCCGGCCTTCACCGCCGTCGCCATCCTGACCCTCGCCCTCGGCATCGGCGCGAATACCGCCATCTTCAGCGTCGTGTACGGAGTTCTGCTGCGCCCCCTCCCTTATCCGCAGCCGGAGCGTCTCGTCTTCATCCAGCAGGCGCGCAACGAATCCGTGCCGGAAGCCGCCGGGAGAAACCTTCCTCCCACCGATGACGAGCCATTTCCTGTCTCGCCCCCCGTCTTTGCCGACTTCCGGGCAATGACTCGCTCCTTCTCGACGCTCGGCGGCTCGGTCGCGCTGACGCGCAACTTCACCGACGGCGAGCCGGAGCGCCTCGAGGTCGCCGCCGTCACCGGCGGGCTCCTGGAGACCTTGGGCGTCGCCCCGCGTCTGGGCCGGTTCTTCGATGCCGCCGATTTCTCGGAGGAGCGCGACGCCGTGATCCTCGGACACGGCGTTTGGCAGCGGAAGTATGGCGGCGACGCCGCGATCCTGGGCCGGACGATCCATATCGGCGGGAAGCCGTGCGAAGTCATCGGCGTCATGCCGGAAGGTTTCGGCTATCCCGACCAGAGCGAGGCCTGGGTGCCGCTCGTTTTCGCTCCCGGCGAGATGGCGGAGCGCCATTCGCACTACCTCGATGTCGTCGGCAAACTGGCCCCGGGAATCACGCTTGGCCAGGCTCGCGGCGAGCTCGACGCCGTGACCCGGCGCCTCGCGGAGATTCATCCCGATTCGGATCGCGGCTTCGGCGCCCGCGCCACGCTCCTGCACGAAAGGATCGTGGGGCCCGTGCGCGTCCCCCTTCTGGTACTGCTGGGAGCGGTCGGCTTCGTCCTGCTGATGGCTTGTGCCAACGTGGCGCATCTGCTGCTGGCGCGGGCGGCAGCGCGCGAGCGCGAGCTGAGCCTGCGGGCGGCTCTGGGTGCGGGGCGCGCGCGGCTGGTGCGGCAGCTCCTCGTCGAGAGCCTGCTGCTGGCGCTGGTTTCGGGCGTCGCGGGCACGCTGGTCGCTTTTTGGGGAGTCCAGGGCATGCGCGGCCTGATCCCCGACAGCCTGCCGCGGATCGAGTCGATCCGGATTGACCTGCCGGTCCTCGTCTTCACGCTGGCAGCGGCCCTGGCGGCGGCGCTTGCCTTCGGGACCGTCCCGGCGCTGCGTGCCATGAGGAGCGATGTGTCGGAAGCCTTGAAGGAAGGAGCCCGCAGCACCGCCGGCCGCGCGCGGGGCCGGCTTCGCCGGGTGCTGGTGATCGGCGAGGTCATGATCTCGCTGGTGCTTCTCAGCGGCGCCGGCCTGCTCCTCAACACGCTGTGGGGAATGATGCGGACCAATCCGGGATTCGATGCGTCGCACCTGCTCACCGGAAGACTCTATCTTTCCGGTCCCGCCTACGCGGGACGGCAGGCGACGGTCGTGCAGGATGCGCTCGATCGCCTGCGGCGGCTGCCCGGAGTCGGCGGCGCAGCGGCCACCAGCAGCCTGCCGCTTTCAGGCGGCAATCTCAGCTACGGGTTCACGATCGAAGGCGTTACAACGCCGCCCGCGGGCGGCCTCGTCATGGCCGGCCTGCGCGCCGTCACGCCCGATTTTCATCGCGTCATGCGGATTCCCCTGCGTCGCGGCCGCTTCCTGGTCGACAGCGACGCGAAAGACGCTCCCGGCGTGGTGATCGTCAGCGAGGCAATGGCTCGGAAGTTCTGGCCGGACCAGGACTGCATCGGCCGGCGCATTCGCATTGCCCGCGGAAAGGACCCGGGATGGCGGACGATCGTCGGCGTTGTCGGCGATGTCCGCCACGAGGCTCTCTACGTGCCGCCGCAGCCCGAGATGTACGTCCCCTATGCCCAGGAGCCGCTGCCGGCGGTCCAGCTGGCGCTGCGAACTTCGGGCAATCCGATGGATTACGCGGCGGGCCTGCGGCTCTCGGTGGGGGCGGTCGACGCGCAGCTGCCGGTGAGCCGAATCGCTCCGATGTCGGAAGTGGTCGGCGGCTCGATGGCGGACACCCGCTTCAACGGCTTGCTGCTCACCTTGTTCGCGCTTCTGGCCATCGTCCTGGCGGCCGTCGGAATCTACGGCACGCTGGCGCACGGCATCGCCGAGCGCTCCCATGAGCTGGCCATACGCGTGGCGCTCGGAGCGACCTCCCGCGATCTGCTCGCGCTGGTGGTCGGGCACACCTTGCGTCCGGTCGTGATCGGGGGAGCGGCCGGGCTGATCGCGGCGGGGTGGCTCACGCGCCTGCTGAAAAATCAGCTGCATGGGGTGAAGCCGGGCGATCCGGCCACCTTCGCGGCGGTCGCCGCTCTCCTCGGCCTCGTCGCCCTGATCGCCTGCTACCTTCCCGCCCGCCGCGCCGCGCGCATCGACCCGAACCAGGCCCTGCGCCACGAATAAAATTCGATCGCACGCTCCGAGCCGCACCATAAGCAGGAGTCGGCTCGTTGACAGGCGCATGGAACGGATCTAGGTTCGCTGGCCTCTATCTCTCTACCGGAGAATGTCCCTTGAAAGCCATCGTCCATCGGGAATTCGGATCACCCGACGTGCTGCGTTACGAAGAGGTGGAGGCTCCTGTCGCGGGAGCCGGCGAGGTCGTGATCCGGGTGCGGGCCGCCTCCGGCAACCCTCTCGACTGGAAGCTCATGAAAGGGAAGCCGCGCTTCCTCCGCGTGCTGTCCAAGAGGAACCCGGGCGGCTTCATGATCCCGGGACGCGACGTTGCGGGCGTCGTCGAGTCCGCAGGAGCGGGCGTGACGCATCTGGGCCGGGGCGTCGAGGTCTTCGGCGCCTGCCATGGAGCCTTCGCCGAGCTGGCGCGCGCTCCCGTCAGGGCCCTTGCCGTCAAGCCGGCCGGAGTGAGCTTCGAGCAGGCCGCCTCGATCCCAATCGCCGGCGTGAGCGCCCTGCAGGCGGTGCGCGACCAGGGGAGGCTGCAACCGGGCCAGAAGATCCTGGTCAATGGTGCTTCAGGCGGCGTGGGGAGCTTCGCGGTCCAGATCGCGCGATGGATCGGGGGTAGTATCACCGGAGTGTGCAGCACCCGGAACGTGGAGCTGGTTCAATCGCTGGGCGCCGATCGGGTCGTCGATTACACGCAGCAGGATTTCACGCACAGCGAGCGGGATTATGACCTGGTCGTGGACTGCGTCGGCAACCGGTCGCTGTCGGAGTGCCGGCGTGTCCTGAGACCGGGCGGACGATGCATCCTGGTCGGGGCCTCCGACAGCCTGGGAGTGCTCGGAATCCTTGGGAGAATCCTCGGCGCGCTTTGCCTTTCCCCTTTCAGCAGCCGCAAGATCGCCGTGTTCATCGCGAAGCTGAACCCCGAAGACCTCGCACTTTTGGCCGATCTCATGGCGAACGGCAAGATCCGGGCGGTCATCGATCGGACCTACCCGCTGGCCGAGGCCCCCGAGGCGCTTCGTTACCTGCAAACGGAGCACGCCCGCGGCAAGGTGGTCGTCACTTTGAGCTAGAAGCGGAAAACCGGCACTATGGCGACGTACCATCCGCCATGCAGGTCGGTCCCGGAATCGAGGGCGAGATTGAAGTCAGACCGGATCGTATACGACAGCCCCAATCCGTAGGTGTAGGGATGGGCGGGTCCTTGGTCGACCTCGAAGGAGAGTCTCCCTCCGTCGGGATCGTCGACCGTGCCGGTGGCTTCGGCATAGGTGTTCCAGTAGGTGGCATTGAGCCAGACTTGCATCGGCCGCGATCCCGCGCGGCCGTTCCAGCCGGTACGCACCGAGGTCACCACGGCCCTGAAGTTATCGTCGAAGCCGAGATCGGCCTTGGCGACGTTCAGATCGGCCGAGAAAAA
>DASTZC010000052.1 GCA_035764505.1 Candidatus Polarisedimenticolia bacterium | reverse complement strand
GACGTCCTCCAGCGGTAAACTCGGCGACCGTCCTTCTCCTCGACTAGCGGCGGGAATTTGGGCAGTGACTTCACGTTGACGTATTTGGTGATCGGCACGTCGATGGACAACTCCTCGTTTTCGACGATGTCGTCCTGCTCGAAGTCGTAGGTGGTCCAGAAATGGCCCGGCGACACGGCGACGAATTGCTCCACCTGGATCTCGTACTCGAGGGTGAGCCCGGGGCGCAGCCCCGGCACGATCACGTGTTTCTGCCGGATGTCGCTGTACAGCGGCGCGAAGCGCGAGACCGGGGACGACATGTCCTGGATGGCGCTGCCGGGGATCTCGATCGCGCTCCCGTCCGGCTTGCGCAGCCGACCGGTGAAGGTGAGACGTTCGAAGTCCGAGTTGTAGTTCAGGACCAGCTGTCCCAGCTGCTGGAGCGCTCCTTCCGCCTGGACCCGGACCCGCATCTCGATGCGCCTCGCTCCGGTGCCGTCGGCCTCGAAGCGCATCGAGCTTCGAATGCTTTCGACGACGAAGAGCTCGTGGGAGGAATCCGGCGGGGACGCCTTGGGCGCCGGTGCCGTTTGCGGCTGGCCGGCCATGGCCGGCGCCGACCACGCCAGGAGGAATGCGCAGCAAAACCGAGCGAGCTTCATCGCGCCGCCTTCGCGGGGACAGCTTTGTCTTTTCACCGGGAACGTGAGGATTCTATCGCAAGTCGGCCGCCTGCCGACTCAGTCTTTTCCTGCTTCGAGCAGCTTCTCGATGGCTTTCGCGAGGGAGGCGGGGTCGGAGGCGCGAGAAGGCTTCGCTGCCGTCGGCAGCATAGACCTTCACATAGGGAAGGGAAGGGACGCCGCTGAGGTAGTGGCGCGCGATTGCGCTGTCCCAATCGACGACGTTCACCTTGCGGACGGCGAGATTCGGGAAGCGGCGCAGGAGGTCCATCAGGCGCTTGTCCAGATCCTTGCAGGGAATACACCAGGGCGCCCAGAAGTCGAACACGGTCACCTTGCCGGCCACCGGTGTCAGCTCCGCGTCTTCTCCCTGGTGCACCGCTTCGTCGAGATCGATCCCTGCCGAACCCGCCGCGCCGGGAGCCGGGCGATCCTCGGGAGCCGCAGTGGCGGGATGCGCGCCTGGCGGCGCAGCTTCCTCCTCCCCATGCTCGTGCTCGTCGTGCAGCTCGAAGGAGCGCGCGAAGCCGAGCTCGAAGATCGCCGGAAAATCGAGCTCACCCCCCTCGACGTGGGTGTACAACGGCACCTTCACCGTCCCCGTCAGGAACCACTCCTTGGAAATCCGCACCGCACCGTTGGTGTCAAGATAGATATCGCGCCGCCCCTGGTTGCCGTCGGAGCGGTGGATGACGCCGTTCCAATGCTCCGCCTGCTCCTGCTGTCCCTCGAGGCCGCCGCGCACCGACCAGGGGCGCCCTCCCGCGCCGCGATAGCTCATCCCGGCGCCGAGCCCGTAGCGGTTTCCCGCCTCGTATCCCTTCGAGCTCTCGTAGAGGACCAGGTAGCTGATCCCCCAGGCGTCGAACATCCACTGGTCCATCGGACGGCGCACGCCGAAGCCGAGGACCGGGTTCACCGTGCCGGTGCCGAACTGGATGTGCTCGTGCACTTGCCCTTCCTCCGCCAGGGCGAAAGGATCCTCCTCGGTGTGCCCGACCGGCAGCGTCAATCCGGCCCGCAGGTCGTAGCCCCAGCTCCCCGCCATGCCGCCGAAGCGGCCCAGGACCCACGGGTCGGCAACCCCGTACAGCGTCTCGTCGCGATGGTGGATGTTCTCGTAATCGAGCGTGATCTCGTTGCCGTCCAGGTCGCGGTAGGTGATGTTGGTCTGCACCCTGCGGAACGGTATGAGCGCCACCAGCGCCCAGCGGGGCGTGAGCCCCAGCTCGAGGTTGGCCCGCAGCTCGGAGAGGTCGATGGTCTGGTCGTGGATCTGCGGCGGTTCGTCGCGGATGTCGCAGATCGGCCCGATGTCGGGGCAGGCTTCCACGTGCTGCGTCGAAAGGGGGATGAGGGAGTAGGAGAACTGCGTGTAGAGATGACCCGGCTCGATGTTCATCAGGGCGAGCCTGCCGACCGGCAGGTTGGGGTTGGTTCACCCGGCTCACCCCGCGCCGGCGCCGGCCGGGGACCAGGCTGCGACGGCCAGGGCGACGAGGAGCAGGATGCGCGGGAAAAAGCCGCCGGGACTCTTCATCCGGAGAATTTAGCGGACCGCGGAAGACGCGGTCAAACGCCGGAATGCGACGGATGGCCGATCTGCGTTAGGATCCGCCCTGGACTCCCTTCGCAACCGGCGAGCCGAGGAGCTTCGAGTGATCCGCCTCTATACGGTCCTGAATTCATCCAACACCGAAAGGGTGGCCCTGGCCCTCGCCCACAAGGGGCTGACGGCGAACGAGATCGTCGTCCCGAACGAGGACCGCAGTGAGGTGCGCAAAGTGAGCGGCCAGGACCTGGTCCCGGTCCTGGTGGACGGCAGCAAGATCGTTTTCGATTCGATGGAGATCGTCCGCTACCTCGAGGAGAGCTATCCCGAGCGGCCGCACCTCTACCCCGAGGACCCGGCGCGCCGAGCGGAGTGCCTGATTTTCATCGACTGGTTCAACCGCGTCTGGAAGCGGCCGCCGAACGAGATCGCCGACGAGCTGCGCAAGCCCCCCGCTGCAGTGAACCGTGAGCGGGTCGAGCGGCTGGGTGCCGCCATGCAGGGCTATCTCGACCTGTTCGAGCAGATGCTGTGGGGACGTGAACACCTGATGGGCGAGTATGGGGCGGCCGACATGGCCGCCTTCCCGTTCCTGAAGTATGCCGTCATCCCGCCGCCCGGCGACTACCTCTTCCATCGCGTGCTGAAAGAGAACCAGGAGCCGGGCCAGACGCACCCGCGGCTGGTCGAATGGATCGCCCGCGTCGATCGGCGGCCCCGCGCCTGAGCGGCCGCCGTTTTTCCGAGGTTTGAACATGCCGAAAGAACAGCCGGCCGATTACGTCATCGCGACGCAGGCTCTCAAGAAGATGCGTCCCATCGAGGAAATCGCGCGCGCCATGGGCCTGCCGACCGGGTCCGCCGATTTCTTCTCCTACAATGGGCGTTACGCCAAGGTGTCCCACCGTCTCGCTGCCGAGCGCCAGGGCGAGAACCGCAACGGCAAGGTGATCCTGGTCACCGGGATGAACCCCACGCCGGCGGGCAGCGGCAAGACGCTCACCACCATCACCCTGACCGACGGATTGAACCTGCTCTTCAAGAGGCGCTCCCAGGCGCGCCGCGCCAGCTTCGTGCTGCGCGAGCCGAGCATGGGGCCGACGCTGTCGGTCAAAGGAGGGGCCTGTGGCGGCGGCTACAGCCAGGTCCTGCCGATGGAGGAGATCAACCTGCACTTCACCGGCGACATCGCCGCCGTGACCGAGACTCACAATCTCCTCTGGTGCATGCTCATGGCGTACCTTTCCACGCCGGGAGAGCGCAAGCGCATCGCGCTGGACAGCATCGAGTGGCCGCGTGCCGTGGACCTGTGCGACCGCAGCCTGCGGCAGGTGGTCCTCGCGCCGGAGGGGCGCATCCGGGAAGGGAAGCCGACGCTGCGGGGCGGCTCGGTGATCACCGCCGCCAGCGAGCTGATGGCGGTTCTGGGGCTGGCGAGCGACATGGAGGATTTGGGGACGCGCCTGGGGCGCATCCGCGTGGCGCGCTACGAGGACGGCACGCCGGTGACGGCCGCGAGCCTGGGGGTGGTGGGTGCGATGCAGGCGCTGCTGAAGCAGGCGATCAACCCCAACTTCGTGCAGACCATCGCCGGGAGCGGCGGGTTCATCCACACCGGCCCCTTCGCCAACATCGCGCACGGTAACAGCAGCCTGGTGGCCCTGGCGCTGGCCCGGAAGCACGCCGATTTCGTGGTGACCGAGGGGGGCTTCGGGGCCGATCTCGGGGCGCAGAAGTTCTTCGACGTGGTCTGCCGACTGACAAAGGTGCGTCCCGGCGCCGCCGTCCTGGTCTTCTCGACCCGCGACCTCAAGTATCACGGAGGCGCCAAACCGGTCGGCGCGGAGGGCTCGCCGGGCCAGAAGTGGCGCTTCGCCCCCGATCGCGAGGCCTGCCTGCGCGGCATGGAGAACCTCAAGATCCACGCCGAGAACCTGAAGGCCTACGGCGTGAGGGTGGTGGCGGCGATGAACCGCTTCGCCATCGATGAGGAAGATGAGGTACGCTTCTGCCTGAAAGCGATCCAGGAGCGCCTCGGAATCCCCGCGGTGGTCCAGACCGGCCATTCCGACGGGGCGGAAGGGGGACTCGAGCTGGCCGAGGCGGTGGTCCGCGAAGCCGAGGCCTCCGGGAACGGCGAGTCGTTCAAGATGCTCTATCCCGACGACGCCCCGCTCAAGGAGAAGATCGAGGCGGTGGCCCGGACGATCTACCGGGCCGAAGGGGTGGAATACGCTCCCGAGGCGGCCAGCGCCCTGGAGCGGATCGAAGCCGAGTATTCCTCCCGGCTCAACGTCGTGCTCAGCAAGACGCAATTCAGCCTGTCCGACAACAAAGACATGCTCGGCGTGCCGCCGCCCCGCAAGGTGAAGGTGACGGGGGTCCTCTACCGCGGCGGCGCCGGCTGGGTCACGGTGCTGCTCGGCGATGTGTTGCTGATGCCCGGGACGAACTACGACACCTGCGCGGCGCGCCGCCTGAATCTGAAGGCCGATCCCGAGGTCTTCGGCGGGTTCATCGTGGAGAATCTGCAGTAGCCCATGGAACCGCAGATGCTCCTGGACGGCTTGTTCTGGTTCGTCGCCTTCCTCTTTTCCACCACCGTGCACGAAGCGGCGCACGCCCTGGCGGCGAAGCTCGGCGGGGACCCCACCGCCTACCTCGGGGGCCAGGTGTCCCTGTCTCCCGCCCCGCACATCCGCCGCGAGCCGATCGGCATGCTCGTGGTTCCGCTGCTCACGGCGGCGACCTCGGGCTGGGCCATGGGCTGGGCCAGCGCGCCGTACGATCCCTACTGGGCCGATCGCTATCCGAAGCGCGCCGCCTGGATGGCCGCTGCCGGGCCGGCGGGGAACTTCTGCCTCGCGATCATTTCATGGCTGCTCCTTCGAGTCGGGCTGGCAAGCGGCTACTTCGTCGCCCCGAGCATGGTCAACTTCAATCATCTGGTGGTCCCGGCAGCCGGCGGCTCCGGAACCCTCGCAGCATTTCTGGGGCAGGCCCTGTCGGTGCTGCTGATGGAGAATGTGATCCTCGGGACTTTCAACCTCATCCCGCTGCCGCCGCTCGACGGCTCGGCGGCCATCGGGGTCTTCCTACCCGAGAAGACCGCCCACTCGGTGCACCGCCTGGCGCGCTCGCCGCAGTTTTCCCTGGTCGGGCTGCTGGTGGCCTGGCAGGTCTTTCCGCGGTTCAGCGGGCCTCTCTTTTCCCTGGTCATCCGCCTGCTCCACCCGGGGGTCTCCTACTCTTGAGCGGTGTGTTCATCCGCGCGGCCCGCCTCGAAGATGCGCGGTCTCTCGCCGATCTGGCGACGCAGCTGAGCTATCCCTCGACCCCGGAGCAAATCGTCGCGCGACTCGATCGAGTGCTTGGGTATGAGGAGCACGCCGTCCTCGTGGCTGAGGACGACGAGAAGGGGGTGGTCGGGTGGGCCCATGTCTATGTCCATCGCGGCATCGAGATGGATGGGCGCGCCGAGCTGGCCGGCCTGGTCGTCGACGAGCAGCATCGCGGCACGGGCATCGGGGAGACGCTGATGCAGGCGGTGGAAGCCTGGGCGCTCGAGCACGGCTGCGCCTCGGTCGGGCTGCGCTCCAATGTCATCCGCGAGCGGGCCCACGCCTTCTACCGCCGCCTGGGCTACAAGCAGGTCAAGACGCAGCACGCCTTCCGGAAGGAATTGTAGGGCCGGCGGACAGCCCCCTTGGATCTGGGTACAATACCGGCGACGGACGGTGCGTCCCAGAAAGGATTCCTTGAGCGGCAATTCGGCTCTTTCGGCGTGGGTGGAGGACTGCGAGCGGCTCTGCCGGCCCGACGAGGTGGTCTGGTGCGACGGCAGCCCGGATGAGCGGGAGCGCCTGACCCAGAAGGCGATTCTCTCCGGCGACCTGATCTCCCTGGATCAGGAAAGGCTCCCGGGCTGTACGCTGCACCGCAGCAACCCCAACGACGTGGCCCGCACCGAGGGGGTCACCTACATCTGCTGCCCGCGCCGCGAGGACGCCGGCCCCACCAACAATTGGATGGATCCCTCGGAGGCCTACCGCCGCGTCGGCACCATCCTCGATTCCTGCATGCGCGGCCGGACGATGTACGTGGTCCCATTCCTGATGGGCCCGCCTGGCTCCCCGTTCAGCCGCATCGGCGTCGAGCTGACCGACAGCGTCTACGTGGCGCTGAGCATGGGACTGATGACCCGCATGGGCCGCGTGGCGCTGGAGCAGCTCGGCTCCTCGGAGCGGTTCACCCGCGGGCTGCACTCGAAGGCCGATCTCAATCCGGAGCGGCGCTACATCTGCCATTTTCCGCAGGACGACACGATCTGGAGCGTCGGCTCGGGCTACGGCGGCAACGCGCTGCTTTCCAAGAAATGCCTGGCGCTGCGCCTGGCCAGTGTTCTGGGGCGCGAGCAGGGATGGCTCGCCGAGCACATGCTCATCGTCGGCGTCGAGGATCCCTCGGGAAGGGTGCGCTACCTGGCGGGGGCTTTCCCGAGCGCCTGCGGCAAGACCAATCTGGCGATGCTGGTTCCGCCCGAGCGTCTCAAGGGATGGCGGGTCTGGACCGTGGGGGACGACATCGCCTGGCTGCGGCCCGGGGCCGACGGCCGGCTCTATGCGGTGAACCCCGAGGCGGGCTTCTTCGGCGTCGCCCCGGGTACCAGCATGAAGTCGAATCCCAACGCGGCGACGGCGATTCAGTCCGGCACCATTTTCACCAACGTGGCGCTCAAGCCTGATGGCACCGTCTGGTGGGAAGGGCTCGAAGATCCGCCGCCCCAGTGCATCGACTGGAAGGGGCAGGCATGGACTCCCGGCACCCCGACCCCCGCCGCCCACCCCAACAGCCGATTCACCGTCGACATCCACCGCTGCCCCAGCTTCTCGCCCGAATGGGACAATCCGCAAGGGGTGCCGCTCAGTGCCATCCTGTTCGGCTCGCGCCGAGCGTCGGTGGTGCCGCTGGTCTACCAGTCCTTCGACTGGCGGCACGGCACCTTCCTGGGAGCGACCCTCTCCTCGGAGACCACCGCGGCGGCCACCGGGCAGGTAGGCGTGGTGCGCCGCGATCCTTTCGCCATGCTCCCTTTCTGCGGCTACAACATGGCCGATTACTTCGGGCACTGGCTGGAGATCGGCCGCCGCCTCTCGTCGCCGCCGAAGATTTTCCGGGTGAACTGGTTCCGGAGGGGCAGCGACGGGCGCTTTCTGTGGCCCGGCTTCGGGGAAAATCTCAGAGTCCTGCAGTGGGTCCTGGATCGCGCCGAAGGAAACGGCGAGGCGCGCGACACCCCCATCGGATGGCTCCCCACCGAGTCGGGGCTGGACCTGGAGGGATTGAACATCAGCCCGCGCGACACCCAGGAGCTGCTGGCCGTCGATCCGGCCCAATGGCTCGGCGCGCTGGAGAGCCAGCAGCAGTTCCTGGAGAAATTCGGAGCGCGCATGCCTGCGGAGATGTGGGAGGAGCACCACGCTCTGGCGCGGCGCCTCGCCGCGCCGCCTCCAGCCTAGAACCTTCGATGGGAGCTGCTCAGCGCTTCCTTCCGTTGCCCCACTTCCCTTGGAAAGCCCACTCCTCCACCGCCTTGCGCGTGCGTGTGCCGCGCTCGCGCTCCTGAAGCGGATCGGGCAATGCCTCGATCTTCCCGGGGTAGCCCAGCGCAATCATGGCCATCGGAGTGTTGCCTTCGGGGATGCCGAACAGGCGGCGCGCCTTGTCGGCGTCGAAGCCCGCCATCTGGTGGGTCACCAGCCCCATCTCGGTCCCCTGCAGCACCAGGTTCTCCGAGGCCAGGCCGACGTCATGCTGGGCGTGACGGTTCGGCTTCCCTTTGTGGATGAAGTGCTCGCGGGCCACGGAAAGCAGCAACAGCGGCGCTTTCCTGGCCCAGGCGTTGCCTTCCACCAGGCAGGAGCGGGCTTGCTCGAGAGCTTCCGGATCGGAGCCGTCGAAGACCAGGTAATTCCAGGGTTGGTCGTTGTTGCTGGAGGGGGCCCAGCGCGCCGCTTCGAGCAAGGCGTCCAGCTTCTCAGGCTCCACCATCCGGTCCGGATCGAGAGCGCGGGCGCTCCACCTCCGGGCCAGCAGTGGATGGATCGGGACCGGGGTCGGTGCGGGCTTTTCCATGTTGGTCTCCAATGCGCTCGCATGATCATAACCTGAAGAATCCTTCCGGGCTCGCAACGTCGGCCGCGGTCACATAAGGACGGCGACAGCGAGCGTTTCCGCTTGCCCCGCTGCCCCTTTTGCTGGACAATCACCCGCCATTTCGCCCCGGAGAGTGCCGCCAAAGTGAAGGGTTCCATCAAGCAGGGACTTTTCCTGCGCATCGAGCGCCTCGCCACCCGGCACTACCGGATGGTGTTCCTCATCACCGTCCTGTTCGTGGCGCTCTCCATCCTGCTGGGAAGCCGCCTGACGCTGGACGGCGATGTCCTGGCGCTTCTTCCCAAGAACAACGTCGCCATCAACTCCTTCCGCGACGCCCTGAAGGATTTCGGGGGGCTCGACTACCTGCTGGTGGTGCTCGAGACCAAGGACGGCCAAAGCGCCGAAGACCTGCAGGAATTCGCCGACCTGCTGGCGCTCCGGCTGCAGAAGATCCCGGAAATCCGCTACGTCGAGCACCGCCTCGACACCTCGGGCCCCTTCTTCGAGTTCTTCCGCCGCAACGAGCTTCTCTTTCTTCCGCCCGACAAGCTTCCCGAGCTGGAGGCGCGCTTCACCGATGCCGCCATCCGGCGCCGCGTCCAGGAGAACGCCGACCAGCTCTCGGGACCGTCGTCCTTCGTGGTCAAGAAGATCCTCCAGGAGGACCCTTTCTGGATCAGCCCGCTTTTGCTGCGCGAGATTCTGCGCAGCAAAGGGGCGCTCAAAGTGGACCTCGAGAGCGGCTACTACCTGTCTCCCGACGGCGGCGCGCTGCTGATGATTGCCAAGCCGATCAAGCCGCCGCAGGACATCGATTTCACCAAGAAGCTGATGGAGAAGGTCCGCAAGGCGGAGCAGGAGGCGGCCGGGGAGATTCAGGGCGAGAACGGCGCGCCGGAGGTCTCGTTCGGGGGCGGCTACATGATCGCCCTCGAGGACAACAACCTGATTCGCCAGGACATGACGCGCAACGGCACGCTGTCGTTCCTGGTGATCGTCGCTCTGTACGCCTTCTGCTACCGGCGCTTCGGCGCCATCCTCTACTCCTCCGTTCCGCTCCTGGTGGGGCAGTTCCTCACTTTGGGGGTCGCCTACCTCTGCCTCGGGCACATCAATTCGGCGACCACCGGTTTCTGGGCCATGCTGATGGGACTGGGGACGGACTTCACCATCGTGATGTACGCCCGCTACGTGGAGGAGCGGCAGGCGGGACACAGTCTCGAGGAGGCGCTCTCCCTGATGATGGGCACCACGGCCTTCGGCGTGTTCACCGGGGCGATCACCTCGGCCGGAACCTTCTACGCCATGTGCGTGACGGAGTACAAGGGGCTGAAGGACTTCGGCTTCCTGGTCGGGACCGGGATCCTGCTCTGCCTGGTGGCCATCCTGTTCCTGCTGCCGGCGATGATCGCCTGGAACGAGGGGCGCAAGCGCAGCAAGGACGTGACGAAGCGGCTTTACCTCCACTCCTTCGGGATCCAGAGGCTGATCAGCTGGAGCACCGCGCATCCCCGTCTCGTCGTGGGCGCCTCGATCGTGATCACGGCCGTGGCGGGGGTGCTGGCCACGAAGGTCGAGTTCAGCGAGAACGTGCAGGACCTGCGCTCTCCCAACAACCGCGGCATCCTGATCCAGGAGAAGGTCTCGCGCCGCTTCGGGGCCGCCTTCAATCCGATGATGGTGGTGTGCACCGGGCGCGACGCGGACGAGGTGATGGAGAAGAACCGCGAGGTGAACCGCAAGCTGGAGACCTTCGTGTCGAACGGCACGCTGCTGGGGTACGAGTCGATCCTGACCTACCTGCCGGCGCGCCAGGACCAGGAGGCGGTGATCCAGGCGCTGCAGAACGGATCCGGAGGACCCTACGACATCCACCGCATCGAGAAGACCTTCCGCGCGTCGCTGCAGGAGAGCGGTTTCCGCGAGGGAAGCTACGATGAGTATCTGAAAACCCTGCCGGCCACCCTCCATCCTACCCGCACGATGACGCTCGACGACCTGCGCACCGCGGGGCTGGAGCCGTTCGTGAGCCGCTACGTGAAAGGGGATGGAGGCTCGATACGCACCGTGACCTACCTCTTCCCGGCCGACGTGGCGGCGAAGCGTCATGCGCCGCCGGAGCTGGTCCGCGCCGTCCACGATCCCGACCATGGCGTGCAGATCACCGGGGTGAATATCGCCAGCACCGAGATGCGGCGCATCTTCCGGCGCGACGCATGGCGGGCGGTGTTGCTGGGGCTGGCCCTGGTGACGGTCTTGCTCTATCTCGATTTCCGCAGCGCCTGGCTCACGACGCTGGCGATGATCCAGCTGCTCACCGGCGTGGTCTGGATGCTGGCCGGGATGCAGGCCGTGGGGATCAAGATGAACTTCGTCAACGCTTTCGTCACCACCATGATCCTCGGCGTCGGGATCGACTACGGCATCCACATCATCCACCGGATCTCGCAGGAAGGGCTGGACAACCCGGAAGGCTTGCTGGAGACGGGGAAGGCCGTGGTCATGGCGGCCCTCAGCAACGTCGCCGGGTTCGGCACCGTCGGTCTTTCGAACTATCCCGGCCTGCAGTCGATGGGGATGGTCTGCGTCATCGGCTCGGTCACCTGCCTGATCACGGCGCTCACCACGCTTCCCGCGCTGATGGTAGCCACTCATTCATGGAAAGAACGACGCCGTTGAGCCTGAGACCGCGGTCCGTCCTCGGCGTTTTTCGCAGACGGACGGGCGTGCTGGCGGCGATCGCGGTGCTGGCTCTTTGCGCAGGCTGCCCCTCCCGCACCCCGGGGCCACGCCCGCCCGCTCCCGCCGAACCGCCGTCTTCCTCACCGGCGCCGCCGCACGAAGCCCGGGAGAGCGCTCCCGAGGAAGGCGGCGACGCGACCTTCGCGCTGGAGGATCCCTTCACCACCGTCTCGGGCGCCCGGATGTTCACCTCGAGCGACCGGATTCTGCGGGACCTCGCCTTTCACGGGCTGACACGGCTCGATCCGGGAGGCAAGGTGGAAGGGGAGCTGGCCGAGAAATGGGAAGCGCTTCGCGGAGGCAGCGAATGGGTGTTCCACCTGCGGCCCAACACCGCCTTCTCCAACGGGCGCTACGTCGAGGCGCGTCACGTCGTCGCCTCCTGGGAGAAGCTCATTCAGCAGTCCGAATCGCTGCAGGCCTGGCTGCTCGAAGCGGTCAAGGGATTCGAGGAGACTCGCGCCGGCGACACGGCGCACGTCTCGGGACTGATCCTGGAGGACGGCCTGACCCTGCGGGTGGTCCTGAAATGGCCCGTGAAGGGCTTCGCGGCGCGGCTGGCGCATCCGGCGCTCGGGATCTCGGCGTTCGGGGAGGACGAGTCGGGCGTCGGCCCCTTCGAGATCTGGGGCGCGCCGAAGGCGACCCTCATCGTGGTTCGAAGCAATGCCGAGTACTTCCGCGGGCTGCCGCACCTGGATGAGATCGGCTTCGTCCGGGGCGAGGCGGCCTCCGAGGCGAAGCTGTCGACCGGGCAGCTGGATGCCGCGGTCGTGCCTCCCGGGGACAAGCCGGCCGTGACTCCCACGACCAAGGTCTTCGGCCACGCCGCTGGAAGGACCTATCTCCTCGGCCTGGACCGCGGGGCCGCGCCCTTCTCCAATGCCGAGACGACGGCAAAGTTTATCGCTTCGCTGGATCGGGAGGCAATCCGTTCCGCGGCGGGAGGAGAGAGCGCTCGCTTTCCGGAAGGGCTGATCGACCGAGAGGAGGGCCACCGTCGGGAGCTATCCGCCCCGAAAAAAACCTCCCCACCGCCCGCCCCGGCCACCCGGCTCGATCTGCTGCTGGTGGATGGCGATCCGGTCGCGGCCGCGGTTGCGGGAAAGCTCCTTGGGGCTGCCCCGAAAGGGGGCGGCAGGGTGATTCCCCACCCGGTCCGGGCCTCCGAGTTCCTATCCGCCATGGCGCGCCGTGAATTCCACGCCTTTCTCCTTCCGATCGTGCGGGTAAGCGAAGATCCCCTGGTCCAGCTCGAGTCGCTGGTCCAGCTGAACCGAAGCATTCCCGACACGGTGAAGAGCCGCTTGCGGGAGCTGGAACAGGAAGCGGATGCCGCCCGCCTGGCGGAGGGAATCTCGCAGGTCGAGGGCAGCCTCATCGCGGAAGGGTACCTGGTTCCACTGGTCACGGCGCCACGCAGGTTGCTGGTAGTCAAGGGGATTTGCGGCCTGCGGGGCGATCCGGTTGGGATGCTGGATTGGACACGGCTGTGGAAAAGCAGGCAGCGTTCGGGCGATTGTGACTGACGGGAAAATGCCCGAGCTGAGTCTGGATCCCGCGCGGCGCCAGGCCGGGTTTCGCCCCTCCACAGTGCACCTTCCAGGCAGGCCAAAGGCCCTCTGAACGCATTTCTCGCAACAAGCTGTTTCAATTCAATTCGTTCGAAAATGCCCGCGACGCGGATTTCGGCCAGTCTCCAGAAATCGCAGGGGAAGGGAAAGAAGTGAAGGGGCGGGCGTTTCCGTGTCGGTTATCAGCACACGCCGGCGTGACCAATAATCGACACGATCCGCGGAAGTTTGCATTTCACTTGGATTTACCCTAGATTATGCCGCGACCGGACCGTGCTTCCCGAGCCGACGGTCGGCAAATGGGAAGCGCCCTCCACGCGAAGAAAGGGCCCCAACCCACCCATGGAAACCCTCCTCCTCCTCCTCGCCATCGTCCTGAGCATCGCACTGAGTCTGGGTCTGGGCGCCGGGCTCCTCACCTTGCTGCTTCGCCTGATACAGACGCACTAAGCCTTTCTTCAAGAGCCTTTTCCAGCTGAGCCTTCGTCCAGCCATTTGAGGGCATCCTCCAGAATCCGGAAGACCTTCACCTCTTTGCTGCTCCTCGGGTTCATCCCGCGGTAAGCCTCGTACATCCGACCCAGACCGAAGGCCAGGTCGCTGCCCGCAACGATGGCGAACTTCGACGGAGTCTTTCCTGGATCCATCTCCGCGGAGAGATTCGCCAGGTCGCGCACCCGGTCCATCGAAGGCAAGGCGATTTGCTCCACGCCCCGCATGTCGATCAGCTCGCTGTAGCCCCGGGTGTCCTCCCGCGACCAGACTTCCCGCTGGTAACCGAAGACATCCTCGTCGGTAAGGACCCCAAATCCCTTCGCGAAGACGGTCTTACGCTCGTGGTCGATCTTGTAGGTGATTGGCATCACAGGCCTCCGGACGGCAGGATCCGCCGCCGCACCCCCTGTATACGCGAGCCCCGGATTCAGAGGATCTCATCATAGCCCCGACCCAGGAACTGAATCAGGCAAAAACCATGGCCGAACGGATCGGCCATCTGGACGATCCGGCCCCATCGGCGCGTCTGGATCGGCACCTCCAGCGTCGCGCCCGCGGCACGGGCGCGCTCCTGTGCCGCTTCGACATCTTCCACGACGATATCGAGGTGCACCGGCGTCCAGTGCCGCGCGTAGCTGCGCTCCTGCGAGGTGGCGGGCGACGCAGCCGTCCCCGCCGCCCGCGCCAGCAGGAAAACCGCGCTCGACCCCCCGAGCATCTCCACCCCCATCTCCCCGAACCGCCTCCCCACCCGCAACCCGAGCCCCTCGCGATAGAAACCAACCGCTCGCTCCAGATCATCAACGTCGATGTTGACCAGCAGATCCACGGCGGAATCTCCACTCTCGCGAACTAAAAGGGATGTTGGGCGGCCCACGGTGGAAGACCGCCAGGAATTCGCTTGACCTTTGCACCTGTCTCGCTGAATTCGCTCCGAAACTTCTCCACGAGCTGCGGATACTGAGGCCCCAAGGCAATGAAGGTTCCCGCGACTCCAAGTCCAGTGATAGGCACGCCCGTAATGAATTTGAAGACAGTTGCCTCCTCGTACCAGCGAAGAGACGTTGCCTGAAAGTCTAGATAGGCGATTTCTGCCCATGCTTTGACGATCGCCTTCGAAATATCCTGAAGGCTTGAGACTGCTGGCCCTATCGTGACCAAGCCGTTGACCATCGATTGCGCGTCTTCCATTGTGCTGATCGTGACGGATCGGAGCGATGGTTGCTGGGCAGCTAGAAAGTGGTGGCAATCTTCGACAAAGCCATGCAGATTGTCACCGGTGCTGAGCTGGCAAT
>DASTZC010000051.1 GCA_035764505.1 Candidatus Polarisedimenticolia bacterium | reverse complement strand
GCTGTGGGTGATATCGAGCGAAGACGTCCGTTACTTCAAGGACAACCGTCCGACCGCCATCAACGTCGGCACCCGCCTCGGCCAGATCTCCCATCCCTTCATGCTGGACGGCCGTCCGGCGGTCCTGGAAGAGCGGCCCGGGGGCATGAGCCTGGCGGTTCTGCGGGAGCGCCAATGGGAGCGCGGCCCGCTCATCCACTTCGGACCGGAGAACGACGTCCTCTCGCTCGTCTCCTCGATCCAGGTCTTTTCGTGCGGCGCCGAAATACAGCTGTTCATGCCCTTCGGCGAAGTGCTCCATCATCGCAAAGGTCTACCTGCGGAAAACGGCAGTGACTGGACTTCGTGGGATCCGGTCGCGCCCGCGCCGGGCGGCTGGTCCGCCCTTTGTCTGGGGAGTGAGCCTGTGGTGTTCCTGCCGAGCCAGGACACCTTCGATGACGCGCTGGAGGAATATCGGAGGGTGGATGGCTCGTGGAAACGAATTCGCACGATCCCGCTGTACACATCGCAGGCTTCCCTTGGAATCGTCCCAACCGGCGACGACTCGCATCATTTCGTGCTGTCCGCTTTCGCGGGAGGAAGCCTCGCTGTCACGGAGCTGAGGAACGGAGAGATTGTCGGGTGGCCGCGCTATTACCGCAGTGAAGCCGAGGACAGGTTTTCAAGAGTCCTCAAGATGCTGGCTTTCGCCTGTCTCGGATATCTCGCCGCCCCCATCGCCCTGGCCCTGCTCCTGTCGGGGATGATGTCGCGCTGGCGGATTCCGGAGATCGCGCTGGGGAGCCGGATTGTGGTGCTCGCACCTCTCTGGAAAAGGGCTTTCTCCGAGGTCGTGGACACCTTCATCCTGGGGGCTCCATTGCTGGCAGGCAACATCGCCCTCTTCTGGCGGCTCCTCCAGGCAAGCCCGATGTTGAGCCGTCCGACCATGGGCATGGGGATGAAGCTCGTCCTGTTCGGGGTCGTCTGGATCGTCGCCGGGCTGCTCGCCTTCAGCTTCATGGAAGGTCGGTGGGGGGTCACCCCGGGCAAGTGGATCCTCGGCATCCGCGTGATCGGTTCGGACTCCCGCCCCTGCGGCTTCCTGCGTGGACTTGTGCGCAACCTGCTGCGCGTCGTGGACGGCTTCTTCAACTTCATGGTCGGCCTGCTGGTTACGGCGCTCAGCGAGAACTGGCAGCGGGTGGGTGACATGGCGGCGCGCACCGTTGTCGTCCTGGCCAGGGACCAGCCTTCGGACGGGGCCCCCACCACCGACGCAATGTTGCCGGCGGAGGAATCAGCCCCCGCGATCTTTCCCTCATGACGATCGGGAACTCCTGACCCTTCCTTCTCGTTTACTCGCTCAGTGGGGAGGGGAACAAGCCGACCAACCTCTATTCCTGCATGCGTTGACCACCCGCGGTCCGGGACGTACAATCCTGGGCTCGCGGGTCCGCCTTTGAAAGGACGAACCATGAGACAGTCTCGAGCGCTCGCGCTGATCCTGACGGTGGCGTCCTCCTTCCTGCTCGCTTCGGCTCCCACCCTGGCCAAGGAGCCGGGCGTGGCGATCTTCGGCGACGTGCGCGTCGCCAAGGGGGAAGTGCACCACGAGGACGTGGTCTGCATCGGCGGCAAGGTGACGATCGACGGGACGGTCGAAGGCGAGGTCGTGGTCGTGGGAGGCAAGCTCGAGTTCAACGGCGAGGCGGAGCAGGTGGTCTCCGTCCTGTCGGATGCCGACTTCGGGCCCGAAGCAACCGTGAACGGCGAGATGGTGCACGTCCTCGGGAAGCTGGAGCGCTCGCCGGACGCGAAATTCCACGGCGAAATCGTCGACGTCGGATCGAGGCTGCCGCGCGGCATCCAGAGGGCGGTCTCAGGCGGGATCATCGGGCTGCTGGTGCTGCTGCGCCTCATCGAGCTTCTGGTTTCCGGCCTCATCGTCCTGGTCATCGCGCTGCTGGTGCCGGAGCGCATCGAGCGGATGTCGGAGTCATTCGATGACCGCTGGCCCGCCTCCCTCGGGTTCGGCCTGCTCTCCTGCGTCGCCGTCATCGTCCTGGCCATCGTGCTGGCGATAACCCTGATCGGCATTCCGCTCGCCGTGCTGGTCGGCCTCGGCGCCAAGATCATCGAGCTGATGGGCGCCACGGCGATTCTCCTGCTGGTCGGCAAGAAGCTGGGCTCGCAGACCGGCATCCTGCACGATCAATCCTCCCTCCTCGGGGCGGTCATGCTCGGCTTCGCTCTGGTGGCGATCATCCGGTTCATCCCGATCGTCGGCGAGCTGGTCTGGCTGGTCTTCTCGATTCTCGGCCTGGGGCTTGCCGTCATCACGCGGCTGGGCTCGCAGGCGACGGAAGCCCCCGCGTCTTGATCGACGCCCCCAGCGTCGGGACGCCCATCCTCTGGATCGGCTATACCGTCTTCATCCTGATCGCCCTGGTGGTGGACCTTGGAGTCTTCCACCGCGGTGCACGCAAGGTCTCGATGAAGGAGGCCGGGCTTTCCTCCATCATCTGGATCTCCCTCGCCCTGGTCTTCAACGCCGGCATCTACAACTACATGGGCCCGCAGAAGGGGCTGGAATTCTTCACCGGCTACCTGATCGAGCTGGCGCTCAGCGTCGACAACCTCTTCGTCTTCCTGATCATCTTTTCCTACTTCAAGGTGCCCGAGAAGCTGCGCCACCGGGTCCTCTTCTGGGGAATCCTCGGCGCGATGCTGATGCGCATCATCTTCATCCTGGCGGGCGCGACGCTGCTGGGACTGTTCCACTGGCTGGACTACGTCTTCGGGGCCTTCCTGCTCTACACGGGCATCCGGATCATCTACCAGAAGGAAACCGAGGTGGATCCGGAGATGAACCTGCTGCTGCGCTTCGCGCGCAAGTACCTGAGGGTGACCAAGGACTACGAGGAGAGCAAGTTCTTCACGAAGATCGACGGCAAGAGCTTCGCCACCCCGCTGCTGCTCGTCCTGCTGGTGGTGGAGTCCACCGACGTGGTCTTCGCCGTCGACTCGATCCCGGCGATCTTCGGGATCACCCACGACCCCTTCATCGTCTACACTTCCAACATCTTCGCCGTGCTGGGGCTGCGCGCCCTGTTCTTCCTCCTGCAGGGGATGATGAACCGCTTCCACTACCTGCCGATCGGATTGGGCCTGGTCCTCGCCTTCGTCGGATTGAAGATGCTCATCGCCGGCCACTACCAGATTCCTATCGGATTGTCCCTCGGCATCGTCGCCCTCGTCCTCTTCGGTTCGGTGATCGTGTCACTCCTGGTCAAATCGAAGACCAGGTAGTCAACTCCTCACCACAAATTGATTGACAGGTCAGGAATCTCAGCGTATCTAGGTCGTAGAAACCAGTCTTCTCTCTCGAAAATGAAGCCGCCTTGTACGGCCTTGGCCAAAGGACATCCCGGGGAACAGGATGAACCGATCCAATCTTCTCGCCGCGGCGGCTCTGGCCACCCTCCTCATCAGCCCGGCAGTCACGCAAACCCGTGAGCTGACGTTCCGTGATCGCGTCGAAGCGCAGCGCGCCATCGAGCGCTTCTATTACTCCCATCAAACCGAGGCCAGGCTTCCCTTCGACCAGGCGGTGTCCACCGAGCTGCTCGAGCGGAAGGTCCGCACAGCACAGAAGCAATCCGCTGCCTTGGAGAAATACTGGAACACTCCGGTCACTGCCGAGATGCTGGATGCCGAAATCGAGCGGATGCGCCGGGCAACCCGCATGCCCGCCCGGCTGAGCGAGCTTTTTTCCGCCCTCGGCCACAATCGGCTCCTCATCCGTGAATGTCTTGCCCGACCGGTTCTGGTCGGTCGCCTGCTGGAAAGCTTTTACGCCTCCGATCAGCGCTTCCATGCCGGAGAACGTCGCCGTGCGGAGGAAATCCGGCGCCTGCTGGAAGCAGGGCGCGGCGCGCGCTCCGACATACCGGCCCCGGACCTGATCGAAATCAGGGTGGGAGACAGCGAGCCGAAGAGCGGCTCAGGCCCGGGCGTCTCGGAGAGTTCGGGCGTCGGATCGCGCCTGCTCAAGGTCTCGGAAGAAGAGCTGCACCACTGGCGCCGGCGATTGCCGTCCCGCGTTGGCGAGGTGGGGACTATCTCGGAAGAAGAGGACCGGTTCACCATCCTGGTGCTACGTGAGGAGCGAATCGACGGACTCGACATCGCGGTGTACGCCGTACCGAAGCGATCGCGCGAGACATGGTGGAGGGAGGTCGAGGGCGATCTGGACGAGAGTGAGGTGCCAACGGCTGCATTGGAATCCTCGAGTGTTCCGGATCCTGAAACGGTCTGTCCTGCCGACGACGTCTGGGACGCTTCTCACTTGAACAGTGGAGCTCTCGTGGCTCGAGAGAGCTTTACGGCGGTGTGGACCGGATCCCGCATGATCGTGTGGGGAGGCCTGGTCACGGGCTCTCCCAACGACACGGTTACGGCGGGCTCTCCGAGAAACACCGGCGACGCCTATGACCCGGCCACCGACACCTGGGTGCCGACGAGTCTGACGGGCGCTCCCACGCCGCGCGCGGGGCATGTGGCGGTATGGACGGGATCCCGCATGCTCATCTGGGGCGGGGACGGCGGCCAGGGCAAGCTCAACACAGGCGCGGCCTACGACCCTGTCGCCGGCCAATGGAGCCCAATGACGACCAGCTCCGCGCCGGAAGCCCGCGCCGCCGCAACGGCCGTCTGGACGGGTAACCGGATGCTCGTCTGGGGAGGATATAACCAGAATGGGTTGAGCACAGGCGGCCGGTATGATCCGGTAACCAACACCTGGACCGGGATGTCGGTTACCAATGCTCCGAGCCCACGCAGCTCTCATACCGCGGTATGGACCGGAAGCAGGATGATCATCTGGGGTGGTTATTCAGTTACTGGTTACACGAACGATGGCGGAGTTTACGATCCCGTTGCCGATACATGGATTGCCACCTCCCTGGCAGGCGCTCCGCCGGCCCGGAGGGCACACACGGCGGTCTGGTCGGGAAATCTCATGATTGTCTGGGGCGGTGACTCGACCGGCGGCCCGGCCCCCGGGGGACGATACGATCCGGTTTCGAACCAATGGACTGCCGTCACTCTCGCTTCGGCACCCGAGGCAAGATTTGATCACTCCGCGGTCTGGATCGGTTCCAGCATGCTTATCTGGGGCGGACGTTCATGGGGCAATCAAATCCCCTTGAGCACGGGAGGCCGTTACTTTCCTGGATCCAACAGCTGGGTGCCGATTTCAACCGTCAATGCGCCCCTCCCCCGAGGCTCCCATCGAGCTGTGTGGACGGGCGTCGATATGCTGGTTTGGGGAGGTGACCAGCAGAACAGCGGGGGCCGCTACAACCTTGCTTCCGATTCATGGACACCCACGAACTCGGGAAATGTGCCGGGTCAGCGGAAATACCATTCCGCGATCTGGACCGGCAACAAGATGGTGATCTGGGGAGGAGGCCCGCGGGGAGGAGTCTCGAATACCGGCGGGGTCTATGACCCGATGATTGATGATTGGACTCCCACTTCTCTGTCGGGGGCTCCCGGCCCTCGTTACTACCATTCGGCGGTCTGGACCGGCAATCGCATGGTGATTTGGGGTGGCCTCTCCTTCTGGCCCACCATCTACAACGACGGTGCGCTCTATGACCCTGTTGCCGATTCGTGGGAACCGACCTCGCCGGTCGATGCCCCCACTGAACGCTACGGTCACACAGGCGTCTGGACCGGGTCCTCGATGGTGGTGTGGGGCGGAGAGAACGTGAGTGGTCCGTTCAGCACCGGAGGCCGCTACAACCCTCTCTCGGACACCTGGACGCCGACTTCGATGGTCAACGCTCCGCAGGCGCGCAGCGGCCATACCTCGGTGTGGACCGGCTCACGCATGATCGTGTGGGGTGGAGCAGGAGCTACTTCGGTACTCAACACCGGGGGCCGTTATGACCCCGGGACGGATACATGGTCGCCGACCGCGACCTTTGGCGTGGGCCGCTCGGAGCACACCGCCGTCTGGACAGGATCCCGGATGATCGTCTGGGGAGGAAATGACGATGAACCTCGCGTCTATCCCGAATGCAGCAACGATCTGAATACGGGCGGGGTCTACGATCCGATTGCCAACACCTGGAGCACGACTTCCACGATCGGCGCCCCCAATCGCCGAACCTCCCACTCGGCGATCTGGACGGGATCGCGCATGATCGTCTGGGGAGGACGCTGGTATCACGACGTCGCCGCGGCGGGGCAGTGCTTCGTCGGCTCTGACCCGACAACTTTTCTTGCCAGTGGCGGAGTCTACGATCCGTTGCTGGACCAGTGGACTTCGATCCCCCTCACCGGCGCGCCCCTGCCTCGCGCCTTTCATTCCGCCGTCTGGACGGGAGACTGGATGCTGATCTGGGGGGGAGGGACGTTCTGGCTCGCCTATCAGGACGGCGCCCGTTTCGGGGCGCCCGATCCTGACGGAGACGGATTCTCCGTCTGCGAGGGCGATTGCGACGATACGAGGCCGACCGTTCATCCCGGCGCTCCGGAGCTGTGCGACGGGCTGGACAACGACTGTGACGGGCCGATCGATGAGAGTGCCGATGCGGATGGAGACGGCTTCTTCAGCGCCTGCGGCGGGGATTGCAACGATTCCAATCCCGCCGTCCACCCCGGAGTTGCCGAGCTGTGCAACGGGGTCGACGACGATTGCGACGGCTCGACCGACGAGGGGCTGCCGGATGGCGACGGCGACGGCTTCAGCAATTGTTTCGATTGTCTGGACACCAACGGCGCGGTCTATCCGGGGGCGAGCCAGATCTGCGACGGGCTGAACAACAATTGCAATGCACCGGGCTGGCCAGGTCTCGCGGGAACCAACGAGCGGGATGACGATCAGGACTCGTTCTCCGAGTGCGCCGGAGACTGCAATGATGCCTCCGCAATCGTCTACCCGGGAGCCCCGCAAGCATGTGACGGCATCAACAACGACTGCTCCTCGCCGACTTATCCCGACATCGCCGGCACGAACGAAGGCGATGACGATGGGGATAGCGTGAGCGAATGCTCGGGAGATTGCGATGACGCCCACGCCGCCGTCTACCAGGGGGCGACGCAGTTTTGCGACGGGCTCAACAACAACTGCGCCTGGCCCGGCTGGCCCTCCCTCGCCGGGACCAATGAGTCCGATGATGACGCGGACGGGTTGAGCGAGTGCACCGGTGATTGCAACGATGCCAGCAATGCCGTCTACCCGGGAGCGCCCCAGATCTGCGACGGGGTCAACAACAACTGCTCCGCTCCGGGATGGCCCGGCCTCTCGGGAACCAACGAGGGGGACGATGACGGCGACAGCTTCTCGGAGTGTCAGGGAGACTGCAACGATGCCGTGACCACGCTTTATCCCAACTCGCCCGAGATCAACGACGGAGAGGACAACCAGTGCCCGTCGAACTTCGGGTATGGAATGATCGACGAGATTTCAGGCATCGCCGGCTTCAGCAGTGCCACGCAGTTCTCCTGGCCTCCGCAGAGCGGAGCGACCGCCTATGAAGTGCAACGCTCCAGCCGCCCTTTCCCGGCGGCAAGCCCGTTCGCTTTCTCGAGGGCGACGAGCGCTTCATCCTGGATCGATGCTTCTTCCCCGCCCGTCGGAGTGGCATTCTTCTATCTCGTGCGTCCCACCGCGCTGCATCTCGGCAGCTGGGGCCTGAGATCCGATGGCCAGGAGCGGTCCGGCTTCGTCGTTCCCGAAGCCCTGTGCGCGGACTCCGCCGACAACGATGGTGATGGATTCATCGATTGCGCGGATCCCGATTGCCAGGCGGCCTCCGGGTGTGCCGCGCAGGTCTTTTCGTTCAACGATACGCTGGGCGACGACATCGCCGATGCAAGTCTGACCACGTTCTTTTCTTCGATTTCTGCCGGCGCGGGCGACTATCTCTACCTGTCGCTGGCCGTTTCGGGGGTCGCGGATTTCCAGATTTGTGCCCAGAGGGCCGACTTCTATAAGAACAGCTACCTCTCTCTGGCCGCGGGTGGCGGGTCGGCCTCCTCCGGAACCTGGAGCCGCTGGACCCGGGCAGGGAACAGCGCCTGGAGCGCGCCCGACACCGGTTCCTACGAGAATGCCTACGGAAGCAATTGTTTCGATGCGCACAGCTGGTGCCCCGAGCGCACGCTCGGGGGACGGCAGATCGGCGTGCTGCCGGAGCAGACCGATGCATGCGAGACGGTCGATCTGATGGCGAGCTGCGGCTCCGGCAACTGGCGCCTTACCATCCGAGTCGCTCCGACCCGCTTCGCCGCCTGCGGGTTCTGACCGGACGGACCTTGAGCCCCGAGGTGCGCGGCACCGCGCCGGCGGGGGCCGCACGAAATTGCAAGGCGGGCGCTGAACGCAGCCGTCTGCCTGCGATGGAGCCTGCGAGCCCTTCAGTTCTTCACGGGCGGCGCCGGTGCCGGCGGCAGCGATTGCGGATGCTTGCGGATCGACTCCTGCAGGACCTCGATCGCCTTCTCGAGTTGCGGGTCGTGGCCGGCCATCACCAGGTCGTCGCGGTTGTCGACCTCGATGTCGGGATCGACCCCGTGCCCCTCGATCACCCACTTTCCCTCCAGCCCGTAGGTGCCGAACTCGGGACGCGTGACGTAGCCGCCGTCCAGCAGGTTGGTGTAGCCGCGGATCCCGACGACCCCTCCCCAGGTCCGCGTTCCGATGAGCGGGCCAAGGCCGTATTTCTTGAAGTAGTAGGGGAAGATGTCGCCGTCGGAGGCGGAATAGTGGTTGATGAGACACACCATCGGGCCGTAGAAAACCTGTGACGGGTAGGTGCCGATCCCTTCCGTGTTGCGGGCGTTGCCGAGGCCCATCAGGACGCGCCGCAGCCGCTCGATGATCAGCTCCGAGACGAAACCTCCGCCGTTGTTGCGGTCGTCCACGATCAGCCCCTGCTTGCGGATCTGCGGATAGTACTGCCGGACGAACTCGTTGAGCCCTTCGCCCCCCATGTTGGGGATGTGGACGTAGCCGATCTTCCCGCCGGTCATTTCGTCGACCTTGCGGCGCGTCGTCTCGATGCGGTCGTAGTAGCGCAGGTCGGACTCGTCGGAGATGGGCCGGACCACGACCTCGTGTGTCCCTTCCAGCGACGGCTTGCTGTTGATCGTCAAGGTCACCGTGCCGACGATCTTGTTCTGCAGCAGCTCGTCGGGCGTGGCCGGCGCCTTCAGCTCCACGCCGTCGATCTTCATGATGAAAGAGCCGGCCGGCACGTCGACCCCCGGCTCGGTCAAAGGAGATCGGCGCGCTTCCAGCCAGTTCTCGCCCAGGAGGACCCGGCCGACCTTGTAGCGGCCCGAGCTCTTGTCCAGCTCGTAATCGGCCCCGAGCAGGCCGATCGGGACGCTGTGCGGCTTCGGCGCATCGCCGCCGCCGACGTAGGTGTGCCCGATGTTCAGCTCGCCGATCAGCTCGCCGATCAGGTAGGTCAAATCGGTACGGTGCCCGGCGTAGGGGAGCATCACCTCGTACTTCTTCTTCATGGCGGGCCAGTCGACGCCGTGCATGTTGGGGACGTAGAAGTAGTCGCGCTCCAGCCGCCACGACTCGTCGAACATCTGCTTGTACTCGGCCAGGTAGTCGACGCGCGCCTGGATGCCGTCGGTCTTGACCATGCCGTCGCCCACCTTGGCCTCGCCCGGCTTGGCGTCGATGATCCCGAAGGTCTCGCCCGCCAGATATCCCAGCTTGCTGCCGTCCGGCGACAGGTCGAAGCCTCCCACGCCCTTGATCAGGATGCCGTCCTTCCGCTTCTCGAGATCGAAAGCGTGCAGGTCGCCCATTCCGTCGCCCCCGCCGGTCAGGACGTTGGCTCCGCCGGCCATGAAGAAGACGGCGCTCTTGTTGGCGCGCAGCGAGCTGTAGTTCCCGGGCTCGACCGAAAACGCCGTGATGCGATCCTCGATCCCGTCGAGGTCGATGCGGACCGGCTGCGGCTTCTTCTCCTCCTTCTTGTCTCCCTTCTTGCTCTCCTTGTCCTTGCCGTCTTTCTTCTCGTCGTCCGCCTTGTCCGCTTCCTCCTTGCCGCCCTTCCCCTCGATCGGCGCCTCGTCCGACTCGGGCGCGAACAGCGAAGGCAGGTCCTTGCGCAGCGTGACGACGTAGACCCGGGTCGGGTTGTTGTAGACGAAGCTGAAATCGAACGAGCCGATGGTGGCGTTGAAATCCCGGTCCGACAGGAAGTAGAGGTACTTCCCCTCGGGGTCGAAGACCGGGTCGTAGCTGACGTTCATCTCGCTGCTCACGCGCGTGGCCTTGGTCGAGTCGAGAGAATAGATGAAGACCTGCTGCATCCCCTCGAAGCTCGGTTTGTAGTAGGCGAGCCAGCGGCTGTCGGGCGACCAGGTGTACCAGGTGATCTCGCCGTATTTCGCCTGGTCCGCCTGCGTCACCTTCTTCGAGGCGACGTCCAGGACGTAGAGCTTGAGGTCCTTGTCGGCGAAGGCGATCTTCCTGCTGTCGGGGGACCAGACGGGGGCGAACAATCGCCGGTTGCCGCCGTGGGTCAGGGCCTCGGCGGGAGTCTTGCCGTCCTGGGCCACGCGCCAGATCTCGTCTTCGCCGGTCTGATCCGAGACGAAGGCGATCCAGCGGCCGTCGGGCGACCAGGCAGGAGCGCGGTCATCCGCGTCGGAGCTGCTGGTCAGCGTCCGGACGCTGCCTTTCTCGGCCGGGACCGTGAAGATGTCGCCGCGCGCCGCCACGACGGCCCGCTTCCCCTCCGGGGACAGGGATCCATCGGTAATCTGATCCCCCACCTTCTTGAATTCGGTCCGGACCGTCCGCCGGTCGGAGGGGACCTGGATGCTGACTTTCTTCTCCTTGCCGGCGGCGAGGTCGAACAGATAGATGTAGCCACCGTTCTCGAAGACGATGCCGCCCGGGCCGCCGGTGGCCCAGCGCACGTCATACTCCGTGAAGTTTGTGAGCTTCTTGACGTTCTTCCCCGTCGTGTCGCACGAGTAGAGGTTCAGCGTCTTGTCGCGGTCGGAGTTGAAGTACAGCGTGTCGCCGATCCACACCGGATCGGTGGAGGTGTTGTCGTTCTCCGTGACCTTGTCGAGCTTGTTGGCCGACAGGTCGTAGATCCAGAGGTTCTGCGTCATGCCGCCGCGATAGCGCTTCCAGGTCCGGAAGTTCTGGAAGATCCGGTTGTAGAGAATCTTCTTCCCGTCGGGCGAGTAGGCGGCGTAGCCTCCTTCGGGGACGCCGACCTGTTCGGGCAGCCCACCGTCGACGCTGACGGTGTACAGCCGCCCGGCGCGATCCTCCCAGGCCTGATGGCGCGAGCGGAACAATACCCGCTTGCCGTCCGGAGTCCAACCGATCACCATGTTGTTGGGTCCTTGCCGCTCCGACGGGGTTCCGAGGTCGGTCCAGTAGGTGAGCCGCTTCGGCACGCCTCCCTCGGCAGACATGAGATAGACGTCCTTGTTCCCGTCGTACTGCCCGGTGAAGGCGATCCACTTCCCATCCGGCGAGAAGCGCGGCGACCATTCCAGCCCCGGATCGCTGGTCAGCTGGCGTGCCAGCCCGCCGCCCCGCGGCGCAATCCAGAGGTCCCCCCCATAGACGAAGGCAATCGAATCCTTCGACAGGGCAGGGAAGCGGAGCAGCCTCCCCTCGGGGACGGTGGCCTCCGCGGCGCGCAGCGCGGGTCGCTGGGCCGGCGCCAGCAGGAGCGCCGTGAAGGCGGCGACGCAGGCCAGGACGCGGCGAGACAGGGGAGTACGTATGGAAGCAGGACGACGACTCGATACCGGGTGTCGGGTCATGGATCTCCTCGGGTTTCGCTTCAGGAACGGGTCGGACCAATCCACCCGGACCATACGAAAAAGTCGAATCAGGAGTTTCGAGCGGGTCGAATACTCCGGCCTGGCTATGGAGTGGGTCTAGATACTCTGGAGCGGGGAGGGGCGTCAAGTCGCCCCCTGGCCTGGAGCACGGTGATTTCGTAGGGCGAAGGTAGCGCGGAGCTCAGTGGACCGTGAAATCCCCGCGTTGGGAGATTCCGCGTGAGGCGATCTCGTCCAACACCTGGATCTCCAGGTTATAGGGGCCTGGCTCCAGACCTGTAAGAGACACGGGGAATTTCAGCGGTATGCCGTCAGCCGACGTCTCGGCCGTGAATACGTAAAGCGTAGAGGGGATTTCCTGGACAATATCGCTCCCACGACGGATCACTCCCTTGACCCTTACCCGGGCCGTACCCGATTCCTCCTCGCGTTGAGGATGGTAGACGAAAAGGGACCCTACCATTTCCGTGTCTCGAGAAAAGGTCCGTCGGACCGCGGGGATCGTGAGGCGAGGATCCCGGACAACGCCTGAATCCAGGACCACTCTCCTGATCCGCTGGTCCGGACTGCTGAGGATCAGGGAGCTCGCGGCCATCCGGTCCGTGGCGAGAGACGGCACCTTGATCCGACCCTGAACGGCGCCCACTTGGCCGCTTTCCACGTCACTGACCACGGCCACCACTTCGTAGTCTCCCGAAGGGATTCTTCGTTGGACCAGCAACGTCAAATCCTCACTCTCGGGGCCTGCTTCGGAGCTGCGCGCTCCGCTCGCCGGCAGCCGGATTTCGACACGTTGACTGAACCGATCCATGATGCCCAGGGCAGAACGGAAGGTCAGGCCGACATCGAGCCGGGCCACATTCCGATCTCCATGGGGCAGAAAGAGGATCGACCGGTCCGGAATGGCCAAGGCGAGATCCACCGCCTGCCCGCCGTCGGCCGTCAGGTAGAACTCGGGCTCAATCGCAAACGGGAGCTCGTCGAACAGCTCCGGATTCATGTGGGCCGCAAGGATCCTGCGCTCCTGGACCCCTTCGTCCGTCAACCACAGAAACCCCTCCTGCGACCGGATCCTGACTCCTTTGCGGGCAACATTGACAACCGTGGAGTGGAATCTGCCATCCGGCTTACCGGGGGGCCGGTAGGCGAGGACGTAAGTGACCCGGGTCTCCTGCTCTATTCGAGCGAGGCCCGCGGCAAAGTTGTTCGTGCCGTGGATCAGCACACCACCGGTGTTGAGGGCGAAGACCGCTAGATAGTCGCTGAACGTTTTTTCCCGGATCAAACCCAGGGAGTCGATGGGGTGGATGGTCACCTGGGCCGTGGTCGCCTCATGGGCCAGCCGCAGAGCCATCGCCTCACGAAGCGAGTCGAGAGCGAAGCCATTCGAGAAAAAGAAGAGGGCCTTCCTCCCTTCCCACGAGGAAAGGTAGGCGACGAGGGTGTTCATGGAATCGATGTATCGTTCGACTCTGAAACCCTCTTCCGCCGCCAAATCCATGGCGGTCGCATTGCACCCTCACCCACCGGAGGACTGAGAGCTCTCCCTGCCCGCAAAGAGCTGTGAATCGGTTGCGACCGCATCCAAGGCAGCCAGCAACTTCGCCCGTTCACCGGTGAATTCCTGATAGATCTTGAGCTTCAGTCCCAGTCCCGCCACCATCGCTTCATCACCCGCGGAAAGGCTTCCCTTGAGGAAGCTCCGGACCGACTGAATGGCGGCAAGATTCGCGGCCTGAGCGGCGCCAGAATTCGAACCAAGACTCGAACTCTTTGCGTTGATCAAACCGCTGAAGAGAAAGACAAATCGGCGGGTGGACCGGTCAGGAAGGGGATCCTGGGAGTCGCTGCTGCGCTGCACATCCACGGATTCCAGCGGGACCTGGTGGCCGTCCACCCGCAGAATGAACTCGTCTGGACGCAGGTCGCTCACAGGGTGGCCTTGCCGGTCCGTCACGACGGCGTTGATGAGGATCAATGAGACGCGCTCCCGCTGGAATCCGCGGGCGTTTGGAGTCTCGCTCGCGACGGACGGGGCGGCGGCTGTCAGAAGGAGAACGGACAGCGCCATGCCCGAAACGTTGACGAGCAAGGACCAGGATTGATGGATGCGCATCGCAGGCCTCTCGGGCTGCGGATCGGTTACTTGGCTTTGATCATACACCTCTCGCGAGGTCGATCGGGACGAAGATTTCGTGGGAATCGAGAGCGGCCCCATCAAGCCGAGGTTTTCACCGGGGAACGTGGCGGCGCTCCCCTGCGGGGCCGGAAAGCGCTAGACTGTGCGACCGGACCGGACGGATCGTGCCTGGTTCCGGCGGGATGGAATGACGAGCGCCGTGTTTGCGGGGTTGGAGCGCCCGCGAGTCATCAACAATGAAGGAGAAAAGAGTGAGCAAGAAAGTCGTCGGATGCTTGCTGGTGGCCGCCCTGATGGCTGTTGGCTGCGGCGGGAAGAAGAGCGAATCGGAATCGCAGGCAGCGGCGGCGCCGGCGCCTGCCGCGCAGCAGCCCGCGGGAAGCCAGGCCGGAGGATCGGGCTCGATTCCGCTGGTCGATTCGCGGGGCAACCCGGTCCCGGGAATGCCGTCGGCGACCGGCACCACGCAGCAGGCGGAAGGACTGGTCTGGACCGCTCCGTCCGGATGGACGGAGGAGCCGCCCTCCTCGTCGATGCGCAAGGCACAGTATTCCGTGCCGGCGGCAGCCGGGGACTCGGAGCCGGGGCAGTGCGCGGTCTTCTATTTCGGCGCCGGACAGGGGGGCGACATCAAGGGGAACGTCGACCGGTGGGCCGCGCAGTTCGCGGACGCCGCCGGAAATCACCCGACGCCGCAGATCAGCGAAGGGCGAGTGTCGGGGCTGAAGGTGATGCGCGTCTCCACCCAGGGAACCTACACCGCCGGCGCGATGTCGGGTGGCGACCCGACTCCGAAGCCGGATCAGATGCTCCTCGGAGCTATCGTGGAAGGGGCCGAGTCGAACTGGTTCTTCAAGTGCACCGGCCCGAAGAAGACGATGGAGGCGAACCGAGCTGCCTTCGAGTCCCTGGTCGGGTCGATCCATCCCAACTGATCGCGGGGCAAACATCTCGTGAGCGAGGCGATCTGGTTGGCAGTCGTCCTCGGCATCGTCGAGGGCCTGACCGAGTTCATCCCGGTGTCGTCGACCGGCCATCTGATCATCGCCGGATCGCTTCTGGGCATGACGGGGGAGAAGACCAAGACCTTCGAGATCTTCATCCAGCTCGGGGCGATCCTGGCGGTGGTGGTCTATTACCGGCGGCGCTTCTTCGAGCTGCTGCAGCCGAAACCCAGCCACGGGCGCTTCGCGGGCGTGCGCGGCTGTCTGCTGCTGGCAATCACGACCCTGCCCGTCCTGGCGATCGGCTTCCTGGCGCGCGATTTCATCAAGGCACGCCTGTTCGCTCCGGTGCCGGTGGCCATGGCGCTCGCGGTCGGCGCGGTCGCGATCCTGGCGGCGGAGCAGTGGCGTCCCGAGCCGAACACCCACGGCCTCGACGCGGTGAGCTGGAGGCAGGCCCTGGGAATCGGGCTGTTCCAGTGCTTCGCTCTGTGGCCCGGGATCTCGCGCGCGGCCGCCACCATCGTGGGGGGCATGCTCGGGAAGCTGGATCGCAAGACGGCGGCGGAGTATTCCTTCTTCGCCGCGGTGCCGGCTCTATCCGCTGCCACGTTGTACGATCTCTACAAGTCGCGCGACCTGCTCTCCGGGTCGGATGTCCCGGTGTTCGCCGTCGGCTTCATCGTCTCCTTCCTGTTCGCCTGGCTGGCGGTGGCCGGATTCCTCAAGCTCCTGCAAAGAGGCTCGCTACGTCCCTTCGCCTGGTACCGGCTCCTGATCGCCCCCATCATCTATTACTTCATGCGCTCGGCGTGACGGACGTCACGTTCCCATAGGTCCCCGGTGTTAAGATAGGGCCATTCTTCTCCAGCCATTCCCAGGCCCGGCACCGGAGGGTCCCATGAATCGGCCGCGCTCCCTTCTCCTCCGCACAATTTGCCTGATGATCATCGCCGGCATGGCGACCGCCGCCGGCTTCGCCGTGATCCAGCGAGGCGATCGCGACGGCACTCCCTTGATCCAGGGGACCGATAGGCGCGCGGGGCCGCTCCCCGAGAGCTCGTCCCTATGGTTCGTGGAGCTGTCCAGCCCGCCTCTGTCGGAGGCAGGCCCGGTAAGCGATTCGAAGTACCTCACCAAGCTGCACCAGGAGAAGCAGGACTTCCGCGCGGCGGCGCACAAGCGCGGCATCCGCTTCACCGAGCGCTACGCTTTCGACCAGCTCTGGAACGGGTTGTCGTTGGAGGTCGATCCGCGCCAGCTGCTGGAGCTGTCGACCACCCCGGGCGTGGCCGCGCTCTACCCGGTGCTGGTGGTGGAAGAACCGGAGAGGGCGCTGCCGATGGAGCCTTCCAGTGGCGCAACGCTCGATCTGTTCACTGCCATCACCATGACCGGCGCGTCACAGGTCCAGGAGATGGGAATCACCGGCGCCGGGGTCACTGTCGGAATCATCGATACCGGCGTCGACTACATGCACCCCGATCTCGGAGCCGGCTTCGGGCCTGGCTTCAAGGTGGAGGGGGGCACCGACCTGGTGGGCGATCTCTACATCGGCCCCGGCAGCTTTCCCAGTCCCGATGGCGATCCGCGCGATTGCAACGGACACGGCACGCACGTTTCGGGGATCGTCGCCGCGAACGGTGTCGTCAAGGGGGTCGCTCCCGGTGCGCACCTGCGGGCCTACAAGATCTTCGGCTGCTTCGGCGGCTCCACCGCCGACGTCATCGTGGCGGCCATGGAGGCGGCGCTGAACGACGGCGTGCGCATCGTGAACCTGAGCCTGGGGAACCCGTTCCAGTGGCCCCGCTATCCCACCGGCCGCGCCGCCGACAACCTGGTGAACCGCGGGGTGGTGGTTGTAGCCTCGGCGGGGAATTCCGGATCGAGCGGCTTGTTTTCCATCGGCGCCCCGGCGGCGGGGCGCAAGGCGATCGCCGTCGCCTCGGTGGAGAACCTCAAGGTGCACTCGCACGCTGCACAGGTCCCGGGAGGGCCGACGATCGGCTATCTGCCGATACGGAACATGCTGTCTCCGCCGCTGCTCGGATCGGCGCTGATCAAGGACGTCGGCCGCGCCTGCAACAACGAGCGTGCGCTGCTGGTCGGCTTGCAGGGGAAGATCGCGATCATGCAGCGAGGGCGCTGCGGCATGCAGGAGAAGATCTTCAACGTGCGCGGCGCGGGCGCGGTCGCCGCCCTCATGTACAACGATTCCCCGGGCATCTTCCTGCTCGGGCTCCAGCAGCCCATCCCTTTTCCCGCCGCCACCATGTCGCTCGAGGACGGCGCCTACCTCTCGGCGCGGGCACGCTTCCCGACCATGCTCTCCTGGACCACCGGGTTCGTGGAGGAAGCGAATGCCGCCGGCGGCACCACCTCCGTGTTCAGCTCTTATGGATCCGGCCCCGAGCTCGATCTGAAGCCCGACATCGCGGCGCCGGGAGGGCTCATCTATTCCACGCTCCCCCTGGTGCAGGGAGGGTACGGAATCTTCAGCGGCACCTCGATGTCCTCGCCTCACGTGGCCGGGACGGCGGCGCTCCTGCTGGAGGCGAAGCCCAATACTCCCGCGCAATCGGTGCGCGACATCCTGCAGAACTCCGGCGTGCCGCGCCCCTGGTACCTGAACCCGATCTCGGGCCTCCCCGAGCCGATCCTGCGGCAGGGAGCCGGCATGGTCGACATCTTCACGGCGATCCAGTCTCCCTGGCGCATCACTCCGGCCAAGATCGCGCTGGGGGAGATGGAAGGACGCCCACAGACCCGCACGCTGGTCGTTCAGAATCAGGGAAGCACCCCTCTGGAGCTGCATCCGACGCACCTGGCGGCGGCTTCCACGGGGAAGTTTCCCTTCGAGGCGGCCATCGCCCCAGGCCTGGCGGAGGTGAGCTTCAGCCCCGCGATCCTGCGCGTCCCGGCGGGCGGGTCGGCATCGCTCGACGTGACCTTTGCGGAGCCGCCCGAGCTGGAGGAAGGGGGGCAGTTCGGCGGGTTCGTCATCCTCTCGCCGGCGGATGGGAGCCGGCCGCTGCGCGTGCCTTATCTCGGGATGAAAGGGGATTACCAGCACCTCGTGGCGATGGATCCTGCCGCCTCGCCGTACGGCAACCCGCTCCTGAGCGATGACCTCTATTTCAGGCCGCCGGGTCCTCTGGCCATCCACCCGGACAATGGCTCGGCCGCCTGGGTCCTCTTCCAGCTGCAGTATCCCGTGCGCCGGGTCCGCCTGAACCTGTTCGAGGCAGGGGGGAAAAGCCTCGGCCGCCTCTCCGAGACCTGGTACTTCCCGCGCAACTCGGACCAGGAGTTCTTCTATTTCCTCATCTGGTCCGGGAAGGACCCCGACGGCAACCCGGTGCCGAATGGCGATTACGTCCTGAAGCTCTCGGTCGAGAAAGCCCTGGGTCAGGACGACAATCCGGACCACTGGGAGAACTGGACCTCCTCCGTGGTGACCGTGGAGCGCTGATCGGGTAAACTGCGCGCTCTTACCGGAAGCTTCCGTCAGGAGAGCGCGCTGGACCTCATTCAGAAATTCTTCCAGACCATCTACAACGTCCCCGGACTCATCAGCTACGGTGGGATCCTCGGGATGTCCGTCATTGTCTTCGCCGAGACGGGACTGCTCATCGGGTTCTTCCTGCCCGGAGACTCGCTCCTGGTCATCGCCGGGACCTTCGCAGCCAAAGGCGAGCTGAACATCGTCTGGCTGAACCTGGCGCTGATCGCGGCGGCGATCCTGGGAGATGCCACCGGGTACTGGATCGGCTATCGGGCGGGCCAGGCGATCTACAGCCGTCCCGACAGCTTCTTCTTCCGCAAGAAGCATCTGATGGCGGCCCACGACTTCTACGAGAAGCATGGCGGCAAGACGATCATCATCGCCCGCTTCATGCCGATTATCAGGACCTTCGCCCCCGTCGTGGCGGGCGCGGGCACGATGAGCTATCCCCGCTTCGCGACCTACAACGTGGTCGGGGGCATCGGCTGGGTCGCCTCGATGACGCTGGCCGGCTATTTCCTCGGGAAGGCGGTCCCCGACCTGGACCGGCACATCCACCTGGTGGTGGCGGGGGTCATCTTCCTCTCCCTGCTGCCGGCCATCATCGCCTTCCTCAAAACGTGGCTGCAGAAGAGAAAGGCCTGAGGCGCCTGGTTCCCTCGGCTGGATCCGCAGCGCAGCGTCCCCGCCTGTTGTAGAATTCCGCGTCCCGCAGCCATCGAAAACGCCATCCGATCTCGAGGGATTTCCATGCGACGCATTCTGCTCGCGGCGTGCTGTCTGGCGCTGCTCGTCCTCGCCTTGCCGACCGACCTCCTCCGGGCCACGCCCGCGGCTTCCGGCGCGGAGGTGCGCTACGCCGCGCAGTCCTCGCCGGAGGCACGGCAATTCCTTGATCTTTACGCCCGCCTCTACTCCGTCGTGCGCTACGAAGCGCAGAAGGCGGAGTGGGCGGCCAGCACCGACGTCACCGACGAGCATGTCGGCGGGCGAATCGCGGGAGGGAAGGCGCTCGCCGCGCTGGCCGGCTCGCCCGCGGTCATCCAGGCGGCGCGCGACTTCCTGAAGCAGCCCGAAAAGCTCTCCGCGCTCGACGCGCGCCAGCTCCAGAAGATCCTGCTGGATGCGGCCGAGGCACCCGGCACGGTGCCGGAGGTGGTGGCGAAGCGCGTGGAAGCCGAGGCGCGCCAGTCGAGCATCCTGGATTCGTTCCAGTTCTGCCTGGAGCGCAGCGGCGACAAGTGCACCAAGCCGGTCACCGCCAACGATCTCGACGATATCCTGAACGACTCGAAGAGCCTGCCGGAGAGGCTGCGGGCCTGGGAGGCTTCGAAGGAGACCGGACCGGCGCTCAAATCGGGCCTGGTCGAGCTGCGTCAGCTGCGCAACGCCGTGGCGAAGGAGATGGGGTACCGCTCCTTCTTCGACCTTCAAGTAGCCGATTACGACATGAGCGTCGACGAGATGATGCAGATGCTCTCCGGCTTCATGACCGACATGCAGCCGCTCTACCGGGAGGTCCATTGCTGGTCGAAGTACGAGCTGGCGAAGAAATATGGGCAGAAGGTGCCGAAGAAGATCCCGGCGCACTGGCTCAACAACCGCTGGGCCCAGGCGTGGAGCGGCCTGGTCGAGGGGGTCGATCTGGATCCCTACTTCAAGGACAAGACACCCGAGTGGGTGGTGAAGAAAGGCGAGGCCTTCTACGTCTCGATGGGCTTCCCGTCGCTGCCGGAGTCGTTCTGGAAGCTGTCGGACCTCTACCCGGTCGGAGAAGGCAATCCGCGCAAGAAGAACACCCACGCTTCGGCCTGGGACATGAACCTGGAGGGGGACGTGCGCTCTCTGATGAGCGTGCAGGCCAACAGCCGCTGGTTCGGCACGGCGCACCACGAGCTGGGCCACATCTATTACTACCTCTCCTACGACCGGCCGGCGGTGCCGATCTTCCTGCGCGAAGGCGCGAACCGTGCCTTCCACGAGGGGATCGGCGATTTGATCGCCATCGCGGCGGGGCAGGAGCCTTACCTGCGGACCGTGGGGATCCTGCCCGCCGGAGCCAGGATCGATCAGAAGAAATGGCTCCTCAACGAAGCTCTCGAGGAGGCGGTGCCGTTCATTCCCTGGGCCGCGGGAACGATGTCGTTCTGGGAGCGCGACCTGTATGAGAAAGACCTCCCACCGGACCAGTTCAATCGCCGCTGGTGGGAGTACGTGGAGAAGTTCCAGGGGGTCACGCCGCCGGCGCCGCGCGGCGAGGAATTCTGCGACGCCGCCACCAAGACCCACATCAACGACGACCCGGCCCAGTACTACGACTATGCCATCGCCACCGTCCTGAAGTACCAGCTGCACGACAAGATCTGCCGCGACGTCCTGCACCAGGACCCGCACGCCTGCAATTACTACGGCAGCAAGGCGGTGGGAGATTTCCTGCGGAGGATTCTGGAGGCGGGGGCGACACGGCCGTGGCGCGAGGTCATCCGCGAGGCAACCGGGTCGGAGCTGAGCACCAAGGCGATGGCCGCCTATTTCCGGCCGGCGCTGGAGGACCTCAAGAAGCAGAACAAGGGGCGGCAATGCGGCTGGGAGTGACCGGGGCGCTCCTTTTCGCCCTTTCCTCGTTCGGGATCGAAGTACCGGTGCTCGCCACCGAGGGCAGCGCGAGTCCCGCGACCGAGGAAGCGGCGGTCTCGGCCCGACCCGCCGCTTCGGCGACCGGCGCATCCCCGGAGCCGCCCGCCGCGATCCGGGACAACAGCTTCCTGCTGGAAGAGGCCTACAACCAGGAAGCGGGCGTCATCCAGCACATCAACAGCTTCTTCGGCTCGCTCGACAACCGCGACTGGCTCTACACCTTCACCCAGGAATGGCCCATCAAGGGGCAGAAGAACCAGCTGAGCTACACGCTGACGCTGACCGATCCGGGACGCACGGGCGGGGAGACGGGGCCCGGCGACATGTTCCTGAATTATCGCTATCAGGTCGCGGGGGGCGGTCCGGAGCGGGTCGCCTTCGCGCCGCGCGTGAGCCTGCTCATCCCCACCGGCGACGAGAAGGAGAACCGCGGCTTCGGTCACTACGGAGTCTTCGTGAACCTGCCGTTGAGCGTCGATTTCACGCCGACTCTGGTGGGGCATTCCAACCTGGGGGCGGGCTGGATCCCTTCGGCCAAGGATGCCGACGGCAATGAAGCCGACCTGAAAGCCTACTTCGTGGGACAGAGCCTCGTGTGGCTGGCACGGCCCGACTTCAACCTGCTGATCGAGGCGGTGTGGGCCAGCGAGGAGGAGATCGCCAGCGAGATCCCCACCGAGGTCGAGACCGACCGCTCCAGCAGCTTCTTCGTGAACCCGGGGATGCGCTGGGCCATCGACCTCCCCTCCGGCCTGCAGATCGTTCCAGGAATCTCGTTTCCGATCGGCCTCGGCTCGAGCCGCGGCGAGGAGGCCGTGCTCCTCTATCTCAGCTTCGAGCACCCCTTCGCTTCGCCGCGCGACTGAGGACGCGAAGCGGCATGCGCCCGGCTGCAAATAGCTCCCTTGCCGCAGGGATCGGGGAGAGATGCCGAAACGCCCGGTGGCGGTAAGAATGGTCTGGATCCTGGGAATCGCCGCCTGCGGTTATCTGGCCCTCTGCCTCGCAGCCTTTCTCCTTCAGCGCAAGCTCCTCTACTTCCCCGTCCGCTGGACCGCTTCCGAAGCGCGCCGTGCCAATCCCGGCTACGATGAAATCCAGGTGCGCACCTCCGACGGGGAGGAGATCCATGGCTGGCTGAACCGCGTGGAGGATTCCCCCTGGACCGTCCTCATCTTCCATGGCAACGCCGGCAACCTGATGTACCACGAGGCGCCGCTGGAGATCTTCCGGGCGATCGGGTTGCAGGCGATCCTGTTCGATTATCGCGGCTACGGACTCAGCAGCGGCTCGCCGAGCGAGGTGGGGCTGCTGCGTGATGGAGAAGCAATTCGGGACTACGCTGTAAGCACCTTGGGAGTGCCGCCGGAGCGCCTCATCTATTTCGGACAATCGCTCGGCAGCGGCGTCGCCGTCCTGCTCGCGGCGTCGAAGCCGCCGGGCCGACTCATCGTGGAGTCGGGCTACCCGGCGCTTCCCGCCGTGGCGGGCGTCCACTATCCTTTTCTGCCCGCGGGGCTGCTGATGCAAGATCGATTCGCAGCCGCCGAGAAGATCGCCTCCGTGAAATGCCCCATTCTGTTCCTGCACCCTGGGCTCGATGAGGTCATCCCCATCGCGCTGGGCCGCGCCCTCTATGACGCCGCGAACGACCCGAAGCGCTTCGTGGAGATTCCCGGCGCGCACCACAACGACGCCTTTCAGGTCTCGCTGGACCGGCACGTGGCGGCGATTGCGCAGTTTCTCTCGACTCCGCCCTGACGCAGCCTCACGACGCATCAGGATCAGGACTCTCCGAAGCACTCCGCGCGGCCCCCTGAGCTTCCCCTGCTCAAGTGTCGGCCCTTCAGGCGCGGCCAGTTCCCAGCCGTCGCCTGGACAAGTGTCGGCCCTTCAGGCGCGGCCGGTTCCCAGCCGTCGCCTGGACAAGTTTCGGCCCTTCAGGCGCGGCCGGTTCCCAGCCGTCGCCTGTAAGGGTGCCCCTGTTCAACGGTAGATAACTTATTACTCGTAGCGCAGGGCGACCATCGGATCGACGCGGCTGGCGCGCCGCGCCGGCAGATAGCAGGCAGCCGCCGCCACGACGAGCATGAGGATCGCGACGAGACTGAAGACGGCCGGATCGGACGCGCTGACCCGGTAGAGCAGACTGTCCATCCAGCGGGTCAGGGCCAAAGAGGCAGCGACGCCGATTGCCGTCCCCACGACGGCGAGGCGGAAGCCCTGACGCAGGACGAGTGCCAGGATTTCCCTCTGCCGCGCCCCGAGTGCCATGCGGATGCCAATCTCCTGCGTGCGTCGCGTGACGGCATGGGACATCACTCCGTAGATGCCTACCACCGCCAGGATCACGGCCAGCAGGGCGAAGCAGACGAGCAGGAGCATGGCCCAGCGCCGTGGGGCGAGCGAATCGGAAAGAAGCCGATCCACGCGATCGATCGAGGCGACCAGCTGGGGATCCTGCGAGCGCACCATCGCACGGAGCCGCGCTGCGGCCGCATCGTCGCTCAAGCGCGCGACGATGGAGGCACGGCGCGACGGGATCTGAGCGAACGGAAAGTAGACGGTAGGCGGCTCGTCCTTCTCCAGCGAGAAGGTGCGGACATCGCCGACGATGCCGACGATCTCACGCCATTCACTGCCCTCCCGCGTGTTGTACCCGATGCGCTTGCCGATCGGGTCGTCGTTCGGAAAATGGGTGCGGGCGAGCGACTCGTTGATCAGGAGGACGGGCTGGGAGCCCTTCGTGTCGCGCGCGTCGAAGTTCCTGCCGCGGATCAGCCGGAGGCGGGCCGCCGGCAGATAGCCGGGAGAGATCATGCTGTACCAGGAGGAAGGACGTCGATCGGGCGGCGGCTCCGGCCGGCCTTCGATGCTGAAGCCGGCGTCGCTGTTGGTCCCGCCGAAGGGAACATTGCTGATGAGACCGAGCCCGGAAACTCCGGGGACCTGGCCCATGCGCTCCAGGAGCTGCTCGTAGAAGGCATCGATCTGAGCGGATTCCGGGTATCTCGTCTGGGGCAGACTCAAACTCACCGCGATCAGGTGCTCGGCATCGATGCCCGGGTCGGTCTTCAGCAGCGAGGCGAAGCTCTTCAGGAGGAGCCCACCGCCTGTCAGAAGTACCAGCGAGAGCGCCACCTCCGCCACCACGAGGGCCTGGCGGGTCGACGCACGCGTCTCGCCGGAGCCGAGGGAGCCTTCGCGCATCGCCGGGGCAAGACCTGTTCGCGACGATGCGAGCGCCGGGACGAGACCGAACAGCAGGGGTGTCGCAACCGAGAGCAGGAGCGTGAATCCCAGGACCCGGTAGCTCGGGGCGGTGTCGAAGTAGGCCAGTGCGTCGGGCAGCCCGCTGCGGAGGAGATCAATCCCCCACCAGGCGATCCCAAGCCCCGCCACCCCGCTCAGGATCCCCAGCACCAGGCTTTCGGTCAGAAGCTGCCGGACAATTCTTCCCCGTGAGGCTCCCAGCGCCCGGCGGATCGCAATCTCCCGGTGGCGGGTCGTCGCCCGCGAGAGAAGCAGGTTGGCCACGTTGGCGCAGGCGATCAAAAGGACGAAGGCCACCGCGCCGAAGAGGATCACCATGGGACGGCGCGCCTCTGCCACGAAGTTCTCGCGCAGCGGCACGACCGTCGCGCCGATCCCCTTGTTGGTGTCGGGGTATTGCGAGGCGATCCGCTCGGCCACCACCTTCATCTCGGCCTGGGCGCGCTCCATCTCGACGCCCGGTTTCAGGCGGCCGATCACCCGGATCACGGCATTGCCGCGTCCGGCCCGTTCCGCCCGCATCGGCGCCCAGATCTCGGCGTCCGGGATCACCGGAAAGCGGAAGTGCTCGGGCATCACCCCGATCACGGTGGACGGGATGCCGTTGAGCGAGAGGACCTTTCCGAGGACGGCGCGGCTCTCACCGAAACGCCGCTTCCAGAGACCGTGGCTGATCACGACGACGCGCCCCGCGTTCGGCACGTCCTGCTCCACCTGGAAATCCTGACCGAGCACCGGCGCGATGCCGAGTGTGGAGAACATCTCCCGAGTGACCAGCGCCCCAATCATCTGCTCCGGCTCTCCTTCTCCCGTGAGAGTGGGCTGCCAGTTGTTCAAGGCCGCCATCGACTGGAAGCTCTTTCCCTGATCGTGCCAGTCGAAGAAAGTTGCCGGGTTCGTCCATTCCCTCTCCGGGCCTTCGCGCCGCGTCCAGTCCTCCCAGATCATGACCAGGCGGTCCTGGGCGGGATAGGGGAGAGGACGCAGGAGGACCCCGTCGAGGATGCTGAAGAGCGCGGTGTTCGCGCCGATCCCCAGGGCCAGGATGAATACGGTGAGGACGACGAAGCCGGGCGAGCGCCTCAAGGCGCGGAATCCAATGCGCAGATCCTGTCCGAAGCTCTCCATGACGGTCCTCCGGCGGGAAAAGGAGACGGAATCCCGCCCCGACTGCGAATTGCGTGCCATCGAATTATCGAAGCCGCAAGGGGCTACAAAGAGGATGGGCGAGAAGGCACGCGTCCGGGCATGGGATCGGCAGTCCCGGAAACGAACAGGGCAGGGGGCGGAGAACCTGGGCGTGCGGGACCTGCTCGACAGACTGCTCAATCCCTGGAAGCGAGGAGTTTCCCGGGTCGTCGGAAAGTCATCCGTCGGGACCCGGGAGGATGCACATTCTTCAGCGCAGCGCCTGCTTCAGGGTGGAGTCGTCGTCGAGCAGGAGCCACTCCTCGATGGAAAGGGGCAGCGAGCCGTTGGCGAGCAGATCGTCGTGGAAGCGCCCGAGCTGGAACTGCGCACCTTTGGCGTCGCGGTAGCGGCCCAGCAGCCTCTGGATCTGCCATTTCCCCACCATGTAGGTGATCTTCTGCGTCGGATCCGAGGCGGCGCCGGCGGCCTCGCCCTCGGCCGCCTCGCGGTCCAGCCCTCCCGCCTCCATGAAGTACTTCACCGCCTGCTCGAAGGTCCAGCGGCCGGTGTGCAGGTTCACATCGACGCCGATGCGCGCCGCGCGGTAGCGCGACAGACGCAGCACCTGCCCATGGGAGGCGGAATCCAGGGGATACAGCCCCGTCCGCAGCAGCATCTCCTCCCCGTACAATGCCCACCCTTCGACGAAGATGCCGTCCTGGTGCTCACGACGTATCTCGTTGGTGAGATGGTTGGCGATCGAGATTTGCAGGAAGTGTCCCGGGATCCCTTCGTGGCCCAGGATCGGGCGCGGATCCTCGATGGCGGCGCGGATGTAGAAGTTTCCGCTCTTCGGGTTGTAGGTGGGGATGAAATAGAAGCCGCCGCTGTCCTTGTCGTACAGCCCCGGCGCGTTCATGAAGCCGCCCGGGCTGGTCGGCTTGAAGGCCTCGGGAAGCTGCCGGATGGTGAATTGCCCGAGATAATCGGGGAGGCTGACGAGCCGGTTGCTCTGCAGGAAGTCGATCATCTCCTCCTGGCGGCTCTCGTAAGCCTTGAGGAACTCCGCCTGATCCTTCGGCACCTTGGCGCTGCGCGACGGATCGGGCGAGGCGAGCGAGGGGTCCTTGAGCATCGACTCGAGCGCCCGGTAGCGCGCCAGCTCCGCCTCTCCCAGCATCGCCACCTGCGAGGCGTCCAGCGGCAGCAGGTAGGCGCGCTTCAGGAACTCGTTGTAGCGCTCCTCGCCCATCGGGGCGAAGGCGACCATCGAATCGAGGCGCTTCTCGAGGGTGTCGGCGTAGGACTTCAGCGCTGCCAGCGCGGCGTCGCGCGATTTCACCAGCGCGGCCTTCTCGGCGGCCGGCATGTCCTTCGCCAGGGTCATCAGGCTGTCGTTGAACAGCGAGTCGATCGAGCGGGCCGACTGGATCGCCAGCTCGGCATAGAGGCGCACCGGCTCCTTGAGGTTCTGCTTTCCCTGCTCCAGCAGCGCCGGCATCGCCGCCAGCCGCGCCGCGGCGGAGCGGGCCCGGTTTGCCGGCAGGTCGTATTCCTTCTTGAGCAGCGAGAAGATGCCGTTGCTGCACTCATTGACGTAAACCTGGGGATTGGTCTCCTCGAAGCGCAGCACGCGATCGTAGAACGCCCCTCGCTCCAGATCGGATCGGAATAGCAGCCAGTCGACCCTGTCGTCCTTGCCCCACGAGTCGCCGGGCATCGCCCGCACCTCGTCGAGCAGCTTGCGGACATGCTCGCGCCGCTCGGCGATCGCCTTGGGCGAATAGTCGGTCAGCTTGGTGTCCCAGGTGTGCAGCCCCTGATCGCTGCTGGAGACCGGGTACTGCTGGTTGCGCCACTGGAAGTATTCGTGCGCCACGGCGCGCAGCCGGGACGGCCCCGAGGCTTCGGCTGGGCGCTGCGCCGCCATCGACAGGGCGGCAGGGAGGAACGTCCAGAGCGCGCCGGCCAGACCGAACCAGCAGAGCCACTGATCTCTCGGCATGCGAGTCTCCTGCGAGCGGGGTGGGCGGGTGCTTTCGGAAAGGGGAATTCTACGCCAGGGTGGAAGCGGGCCGCCACGAGGCGGGGAAGGCGGAGATCGGGAAGTGAGGACTTAGAAGTCGATTTGGAAGCCGAGCTGGTAGCGGCGGCCGAAATCGCGCTCGCCCACCAGCAGGACCTTGGCGGGGATGATGACGGGCGTGGGATTGTCCTTGAAGTAGCTGGTGGTCGCACGCCGGTTCTCCAGATACGAAACCCGCAGGTCGTCGCTGTTGAGGAGGTTGTAGACCTCCAGGAAAGCCGATGCCGCTGCCTTGCCGATCACGAAGCTCTTGGTGACGCGGGTGTTGAACAGGTAGGTGGCGGGGTTGCGGTGGGTGTTGCGCTCCTCCTGGGTGAAGCCGAAGCTCCTGTTCGGCACGTACCCGTAGAGGAGGCGGGACTGCCCGTAGCCGACATTGTCGCTGTCGAAGTAGTGGACGACGTTGGAATAGGGAAGTCCCGATGCCCAGGTGGCGGTCCCTCCGAGCCTCCAGTCGCGGGGCAGGAAGGCTATGGCGCTGAACTTGACGACGTGCGTCTGGTCGTAGTCGAGCGTGCCGGTCTCGAACTCCGCCAGCGATGGGTCGTTCCCCACAGTGGATTGGTACGACTCGGCGTCTCCCCGGGCGTGGGAGAAGGTGTAGCTCGCCTCCATCTGC
>DASTZC010000050.1 GCA_035764505.1 Candidatus Polarisedimenticolia bacterium | reverse complement strand
ATGATCAGGTCGAGCCGCCGGTCGACCATGCGGTCGAGAACGCGCTTGGTGCGCCGGAACGGCTCGCCCAGCCGCGCCTGCGATGGCATGACTTCCTTGCGTCCCAGAATGCGGGTGCGCCGGGGCCGGAAGCGGTTGGAGAGCCAGGCCAGGGCGGCGGCGTACTCCATCGAGGCGATCGCGAACTCCGGCTCGAACTCCTCCAGGATCCTTCGCAGGCGCAGGACGAGGAACGGGAAGTCCCAGCGCGAGCGCTTCCTGAGATCGAAGCGGCGGACATGGTCCGGGACTTCGCTCAAGAGCGGCCCCGCCAGGCGGCAGCAGGCGAGCCCAAGGGCGTAGCGCGCCGGATCCAGGGCCTGCAGCAGGAGCGTCATCTGCCTCTCGGCCCCGCCAATCTCGAGCGTGGGGATGACCACCAGCAGGCGCGTGACCGCGCCGGATGCGCCTTGCGGCTCAGCGCCCTGCATTGCCGCTCCCCTCCTGCTCCCCGGGTAGCTCCCGTGGCGATTCGTCATGCTCCTCCAGCACCGCCAGCATTCCGGCCAGCAGCGCCAGCGGGAATATCCCCGCCCCGCTGCTCAGCAGCGGATATCCGGGCAGGCTGACGATTCCGACGATCAGCCAGGCGGCCAGCGTCTTCGCCAGAATGGCCGTCTCGCCGCCGGCCGCCGCCAGAGCCGGGATCCAGGCGCTGCGCGAGAGCAGGTAGAGCGCAGCAACCAGGAGGATGATCCCGAGGGTGCCGAGCCTTCCCATCAGGTCGACCCAGCCGATGTCGTAGTTTCCGGTTCCCTCCAGCTGGTGGAGCGCCTCCATCTGCTGCCCGACGGTGCTGTCGTGGTGCAGGAAGCCGATGCCGACCAGCCAGTTCTCCTGCAGGATGGGGGCCCACGCTTCGATCTGCTCCTGGCGCACCCCATAGCTGCCGCTGTTCTCCTCCACCTCGGTCACCGTCGACAGGGCGCGCGACAGGATCATCTCGCCGTAGTCACGGTTGATGACCCCCATGGCCACCGACAGGAGCAGCAGGCCCAGCAACAGCTTCCCCAGGGTGCGGGCGCCGGTCTTCCCCTCGATGCCCGCCTGGACGACCACGGCGGCCAGAACGCCGATCCAGACCGAGCGGTAGAAATGAACCACCGCCCCGATCGAGAGCAGCACGAGGGCGAGCTTGCCGAGCCGCGTGGCGCGGCCGGAGGCGTAGCGATAGAACTGATACAGGAGCATCGCCACTACCAGGGGCGCGCCGTTGCTGCGGACACGCGTGAAAGTCCCCAAGCCGACGAAGTTCGCCTCTCCCACGATCAGGCCCGGCAGGGAAGGGATCTCGCCCAGCATCGAGATCAGCAGGTACATGAAGGCGAGAATGGAGGCGATGGCGGTCATGCCGGCGCCCAGCCGGCGGATCTTCGCCGGGCTGTCCGCGTAGATCGGGACCAGGAGGAAGGCGAAATAGTACGAATAGGGCTTTGCCGCCTTGAGACTGAGCCAGAGTCCCTGCTCCGACAGAAGGACGGTGAGCAGGATCTCCCCGCCCAGCAGCACGAGAAGGATCAGGGTCGCCCGCCGCATGCGCCGCCCCACCGCCCCATGGAACGGGAAGCCGCTGCGAAGGATCTGGATCACGAGCGGCACGACCAGCAGGGCGGTGAGGATGTCGATGAGCTTGATGCCGTTGACTTCGCTGGATTCCTGCAGCAGGCCGAAGAATTCCGCGAAGGTCAGCAGAAAGATCAGCAGCGCCCCGAGATTGCGGGACATGGCCAGCAGGAAGTAGGCGGTGCCAAGGAGGATTCCGAGGGGCAGCAGGATCGGGAACTGGTTCAGCGCCATCATCTGCACCACCCCGCAGACGACCGCCAGGACCGAGGTGAGGCAGAGAACCCACAGCGTGCGGCGTGTCGGGAGATCGGCCCACCACAGGCTCAGGCCGCGCGGCAACGACGGAGGCGCGTCGGGCATCGCTCTCACAGCCCCCGCGTGAGCGTGGTGGCCTTCTCGGAGAGCAGGGCATTTCCCGGGTCTTCCGAGGAGGCGCGAAGATACTCGGCCAGGGCACGCTCGCGGTCCCCGAGCGCCTCGTAAGCGCGCCCCAGGCTGTAATGGATCTCTCCGGGAGCGGCAATTTCCCGGGGGACCGGCAGGGAGCGGGACAGAACGAAGTGCAAGCGGGCGATCGCCTTCTGCGGCTGGCCCTCTTGCAGGTAGGCCTCCGCCAGCTCGAGATGGCTCTGGACATTCGCGGGGTCCAATGAGAGCGAGCTTTCGTAGCAGGGGATCGCGTCCTCGAAGCGGCTCTCCTGCGCATAGGCCTTGCCGCGGAACAGCTCCAGCCGGGCCCGATAGAAGGGCGCGAGCTTCGGCTCGAAGCGCTCCATGCGCGCGATGACGCCGCGCGCCTTCTCCGCCTGATAC
>DASTZC010000049.1 GCA_035764505.1 Candidatus Polarisedimenticolia bacterium | reverse complement strand
GATTGCGGTGTCGCTCCTGGAGGGCGACAGCAGCGATATCTGGATCGTCGACGCGGTCCGCGGGACCCAGACGCGTCTCACTTTCGATCCGGAGCCTGAGATCGCTCCCTCCTGGTCCCCCTCGGGCGAGCAGCTGATCTTCACTCGCGGGTCCGGCCCCTCCGACTTCAAGCTGGTAGAACAGCCGGCGGACGGGTCCGCAGCCGGTGAAGTGGTGGGAAAAGGCGCCGGGGCGGGCTTCGTGCCGGATGGCAAGTCGATCGCCTTCGCGAGGTACGACGAGAAGACGTGGATGGATATCTACGTGATGCCTCTCACCGGAGAGCGCACGCCGGCTCCCCTGGTCCGGATGAAAGGCATGGAGGTCGGTCCTCAGGTCTCCCCGGACGGCAGCCTCATCGCATATCAATCCAATGAGTCGGAGCACGAAGAGGTCTACCTCAAGAAATTTCCCAGCGGCGAGGGGAAATGGCAGGTATCGGTGAATGGCGGCTACTGGCCCCGCTGGAACGGACGGGGCGACCGGCTTTATTACCTCGAGCGCGACACCATAATGGAAGTGACGGTCTCGACGCACCCGGGCATGACGCTGGGCTCCCCGGTCCGGCTCTTCACGCGCGAGCCGGCGGGGATCTACGTCCCTTTCGGCTGGCCGGAGACATTCGACGTGACTCCCGATGGCCAGCGCTTTCTCCTCCTGAAGAAGGTCCCCCAGCAGGGCGGGAGCGGCATTGCCGTCGTCGAGAACTGGTACGCGGAGTTCCTGAGGAAGAAGTGATCGCATGATCGGATTGCGCAAGACGGGAATGCTGCTGGTGACGATCGCGCTTATCGGCATGGCATGGTCTTCGGCGATACCAGACCCCACCGAATCTCCGCGCGCGGCTGACGCCAAGGCCGGCCGCTACGCGACCATCGGCAGCCTGAAGATGTACTACGAGATTCACGGTCACGGCACGCCCCTCGTCCTGCTGCATGGCGGAGGCTCGACGATCGAATCCACCTACGGGCGCATCCTGCCGGCGCTGGCGAAGGCGCACCAGGTGATCGCGGTGGAGCTCCAGGCGCATGGCCACACGCGGGACATCGACCGTCCCCTCAGCTTCGAGTCGGATGCCGACGACGTAGACGCGCTCCTCGGCCAGCTGCGTATCGAGAAGGCCGACTTCATGGGCTTCAGCAACGGCGGCACGACCTGTCTGCAGATCGCCATCCGCCATCCGCAGCGGGTGCGCAAGCTGGTGCTGGCCTCCGCCACCTATCGGCGCGACGGCATGCAGGCCGGCTTCTTCGAGGGGATGCAGAACGCCAGCTTCGAGCAGATGCCACAGGCCCTCAAGGACGCCTACCTGAAGGCGAGCCCCGATCCGCAGGGACTCCGGAGGATGTTCGATCGCGACGTCGCCAGGATGGTGGCGTTCAAGGACATCGACGACGCGAGCATCAAGGCCATCCAGGCGCCGGCGCTGGTCCTCAACGGCGATGCGGAAGTGGTGCGCGCCGAGCACGCTCTGCAGCTCTCGCGCATGCTGCCGCACGCCAGGCTCGCCATCCTGCCGGGCGGCCACGGCGAGTACATCGGCGAGATCGAGTCGCCGCACAAGAACAGCAAGCTGCCGGCGCTGGTCGTCACCCTGATCGAGGACTTCCTCGCAGACTGAGCGTTCCTGCGACGGCCGGCGCCGCGCTTGAATGGGCGCCGCAGCGGAGGATGGATCGTGAAGCTGGTTTTGGTAGGCGCCGGCGGATTCGTCGGGGCGATTCTCAGGTATGTCATCAGCGGCTGGGTCCAGCGGCTTCCCTTCGGGGAGACCTTTCCCACCGGGACGCTGGTCGTGAATGTGACCGGCTGCCTCGCCATCGGAGTTCTTTCGGAGCTGGCCGAGGCCCGAGGCGTCCTCACCCCCGAGATCCGGGCGCTGCTCGTGGTCGGAGTCCTCGGGGCCTATACGACCTTTTCCGCCTTTGCCAACGAGTCGCTGAATCTGTTTCGCGACCGGGAAGCCGGGCTCGCGCTCCTCAATGTCGCTCTGAGCCTCGGATCCTGTTTCATCGCGGTTTGGGCCGGCCGCTGGGCGGCCCATGCCCTTTGGGGGTGAATCAATGACCCTGCCCCAGGAAGGATGTCTTCTGCGGATTTTCATTGGCGAGAGTGACCGCCACGATGGCAAACCCCTCTACGAATGGCTGGTGCTGAAAGCGCGCGAAAGCGGGCTTGCCGGGGCCACGGTCCTTCGAGGCCTGATGGGATTCGGCGCGCACAGCCGCCTGCACACCTTCAAGATCGAGCGCCTGTCGCTGGATCTTCCCATCGTGATCGAAATCGTCGATACCCGCGAGAAGCTCGAGGCCTTCATGGCCGCGATCGACGGCATGATCCCGGAAGGGCTGGCCACGCTCGAGCGGGCCGAGGTGCGCTTTTACAGGAGCGGTAAGGACGGCGTTGAATCCAAGAGTTGAACCTTCCTGGGGATGGAGACCATGACCTGCATGCTGCGAGGAATCGCTGTTGCCGCCGGATGCACACCCACAAGGGCGAAGAAGCGCACGTTCTGGTGAAGGGGCAGAAAGTGCTCTACGCGCAGGAAGGGCCTTACCAACGTCTGGGAATACGATGTGCTCGACTACTTCTCCTCGCCACCCCCGAAGCCAAGGCGCTGGCCGAAGCCGCGAGAGCTCCTGCGACCGAGGCCCAGAATCAGGAGACCCGGCCGGTCTCACCACCAGGACCAGAATTCCACGCGCAGGTAGCGTTCGATACGCCGGGTCATGAGCTGAGCCAGGGTCCGCCGGCCGCAAAGAATCTTCGCGTTGCCGGTCATCTCCGGCTTCAGCAGGAGATTGGGATTCTCGAGAACCGTCGTTACGGTCACGAATCTCTCCATGCGCTCGGCTTCCGGCTTGACGACGGTCGGGGAGATGAACGCCACGCTGCCAATGATGCTCAGGTCCGGATAAGCCCGCGTCCGCAGGACGACCTTCTGGCCGACCTGAACGTCCGAGATCTCTTTTTCCGGAACGGCAATCTCGGCGGTGACGCTGGACACCTCGAGGACCTTCGCGATCAGATCGCCTTTCTTGACCTGCTGGCCGACCAGCTCCTTCAGCTTCGGGGTCGCGATGACCCCAGCGATGGGACTGACGACTTTGAGCGAGGTGATCTCCTCTTGCACGTAGGCGCGATTCGCGCTGAGGCGTCTGATATTCGCATCAAGAGCGTCAACCTCCTCCTGGCGGCTTCCGGCCCGCAGAATGTCCAGCCTGCCGTTCGCTTCTTCGAGCTCCTTCACACGGACCGCGACTTCCTCCTGGGTCGCGAGGAGCTCGCTTTCCGAGAGAAGCTTCTCCCCGAACAAGGTCTGATGCCTCGCCAGCTGCCCCCGTGAATAGACGAGCCGCTCGCTCGCCTTGTCCACCGCGGTCGTCGCCAGCTGGATTTCCTCGAGGCGCGGCCCCGATTTGAGCATGCTGAGCCTGGCCTGTTGCTCCGCGATCTGAGCGTCGAGCATGCGCACCTGGGCCGTGTAGTCGCGCGCCGACAGACGGGCGATGATATCTCCCGGGCCGACCCGGACGCCCTCGTCGACGTAGACCTTCTGGATGATGCCTTCGACTTCCGCTCTGATGTCGGTGTTCTTCGCCGGAGCGAGCGTGAACTCCCCGCTCACGCCAAGCTCCATGCGCACGAAAGTCAGGAGAATTCCGACGACCACGAGCAGAGCAGGGATCCTGGCAAGCTTCAGGAGCCTGGAGCGGCGGCTCGGACCGGGCTTCTCGGGCGTATGCAGGACCGACAGAGAGTTCCGGATGGGGCCGTTGAAGACCATTCCGAGAAGACCCAGGAACAGGAAGAACCCCCAGGCCTGCAGATTGCGCGTGAGCGCGCGAGCTGTGTAAAAGGCGATGATGCCGAACAGCCAGCTCGAATAGAGCGCCGCCAGCAGACCGTAGATGACATAGATTCGCCTCTCGCGCGACGTGGCTCCAGAGGCAGCCACCTCCATCCCCACCAGCCGCCGGAATTGCTCCTTCAGGTAGCCAAAGGCCTTCACCCTCAGGTTGGGAATCTGCACGGCGTCAATCAGCAGGTAGTAGCCGTCCAGCTTGATGAGGGGGTTCAAATTGAAGAGACTCCTGATCCCCGAGGTGGCCATGATCACGAGAGCTGCCGAGCTCACCACCGTGCCGGGCTCCGTGATCCGCCAGGTCAGGGTCGCCATGGCCCAGATCATCAGCTCGGACCCGGCGCCCGCCACTGTCACCCACATCCGGTGGGAGCGGCGCGGAAAAAGCCAGGCATCGCTGACGTTACAGTAGAAGGTGGGATGAAAGTAGAAGAACATGAATCCCATATCATGGACGCGGCCGCCGAAATGCCTGCATGTAACTCCATGAGCGAACTCGTGGATGGTGATGACCAGAAAAATGGTGAGCCACGCGAAGAACAGCGTCGACACATGAAACAGGCGGGAGATATCGAGTGCGATCGCGTCCTGAAAGCCGACGGCTATGCTCGCGGACAAAGCTATCAAGGCGATGGAGGCAATCAGGAATCCCGGCGTGAAGAGCCAGCGAAGCCTGGCATGCAGGAATCCGAGCAAGCGGTCCGGATCGAAGGCTTTCAGACGCAGATAGAAGAGGCTGCCGGCCAGCCGTCGCGGCCTGTGTGGAGAGTCGTGGGGATCCTGCAGGAGCCGGGCGGCGCGGAGGCGCTCAACGAACTGCCGGAGGTTCTCCTCCGAGAGCGCCAAGCCGAGCTGCTCGTGGACGAGGCCTTGGATGCGCTGCAGAGAAACCGTGCCATCGAGCTGCCGGGCGATGAAGTACTCCGGCTCTCGGAGCCGGAAAAAGCGCCCTTGAGCGGGATCCTTGATGACAAAGGAGGCTTCGCCCTCCGACCCCTGCCGGCTGACGATCAGCTCGGGCCGGAGTGCCGGACATGCTTGAGACATCCGGGACCTGCCTTAACAATAGAGGGGGCGGGGTCATCCCCGCATTCGATGCCCCGCCCGAAATCCCGACGCTGTTCAAGACGCACGCGAGCTCAGTGCCGCCGGGATCCGTAACCGCGGACTAATTCGACTGATTGCCCGGCTGACCTTCGTAGCCGGTGTTACCACCTCCACCGGGCCCTCCACCCTGATTACCCGGCTGACCTTCGTAGCCGAGCAGGCCAGGAGGCTGGCTGGGAGCGATCCTCTCTTCAAGCTCTTCCAAAACCAGCTGCGGCTCTTCGGACTTGGCGCGGAAATCCTCGCTTTTCACAGTACTTCACCTCCTTTCAGGATTGTTTTTTGGGAACGATGAGTACGGCATCAAAGACTCCGGTTCTCGCAGAGAGAGCATGGAGGAAATCTTGGATGCTGAAGTACCTAGCGTATACACCGAAAAGACGAAGTTGCAACAGGTTTCTTAAGCAAATTCGTAAGAGTGGAAGGCTCCGTCAGTCGCATGAGACGCTCCGCGCCATCCGAGTCATCGTACCGGTACCGGGTGAATATGCCGTTCAAGCATCTCTTGACGGCAGCTCGCCTGAGGCGCGCGGACTCGACGCTTTCCATCATAATAAGTGGCATGGAGCCGATTGGAGCCGCCGGATACGTGATGGTTGCTGCGGCCGCGGTCCTCGCGATCGGGCTTGGGGCGCTGGCGGGGGCCATCGCCTGGGTCGCGCGGTGCAATCCGGTCTGGATGGGCCTTCTGGCTGCCGGTGGCTATCTCGTCGAAACGGTGCTCCTGCACTCTGCCGCCCCGGGGCCGTCGATCATCATCGGCTTCCCTCCGCTGCTGATGACGTTGTTGATTGCCTGGTTGGTCGCCGGCTACCTGGGGAAGCGAGCGCGATTGGGTCGTCCCTGGGCGGCGCTGGCCGGGTCGGTCTGCGCTCTGGTGTTGGGATTCCTGTGGGGATTCTCGTTCAGACTGGGACTGTGGCCGCCCATCTCGCTCGCGCTGGTCGCCGATACGTGCCTCATTTTGTGGATCGTGCTGCGATGGAAGGCCGTTGCCCGCATGGGTCGGGCTGAGGAATCGTGATGGGGAAAATGAAGGCTATGCCAGCTTCGATGCTTACCTGAAGGACCAGGTTCCCAAGAACCAGCCGATCATTCGCGCGCTCCGGCGATTCGTGAAGCGGGTCGAGCCCGAGCTGAGCGAATCGGTGAAGTGGGGAAACGGCTGCCGGGTCGGCAGGAGCGGACCGGTGGCCTACGTCTATTCCGCCCCGGGATATGTGCAGTTCGGCTTTCTCTATGGATCCTCTCTGAAGGATCCGGAAGGATTGCTCGAAGGCAACGGCCAATACGTCAGGCACATCAAGGTCTTCGACCCTTCAGGAATAGACGAGACTGCCTTTGCGGCGCTCCTCACGCAGGCGACGGTGTTGTGCCCAGGTCGCGCCAGAGCGGGCAAGACCCTCGGCCGAGGCAAGAAACAAGGCAAAGCGACCGTCCACCGAATCGGGGGATGCCACCAGCAAGAAAAAAGGCGCAGCGTTCTGAAAGCTGCGCCTCCTCTTAAAAGTCAACCTCTTCGCTGAATTGCCTCAGATCTTCTTGGAGTGTGCCTCGACGACCGCAAACTCCCGTGCGAGCCGCAATTCGCCCGTCTTTGTATACGCTACCCTCACAGAGTCACCGGACTTGAGCTCGTCGAGACTACCCGCTGTTCCCCGGATCGTCACCTTCGTCTTGTCGCCAACCGTGAAGGCGCGCTTTCTGGTCTGGCCGCTCTTCATCGTTCCCTTGACCGTGGAGGTCTTCGCTGCAGCATCCACCTCCGTCACCTTGCCGCGCATGATCAACGTCTTCTTGGGCATTTAGCAATCACCTCCTTCATGCATAAGGCGCTCAAAAAGAGTCCAGAGTATAGCGCATCTACTCAGTCGGACCAGCCTTTCCTTCCCTCGTCTTCTTCTTTCTCCTCCTCGTCGTCCTCTTCCTCGTCGTGTTCCTCGTCCTCGTCCTTGTCATTTTCCTCGCCCTCGTCCTCCTCTTCTTCCTCCTCCTTCTCCTCATCATTTCCGAAGAGCGATGCCGGGGGTCGCAGGACGAAACTATTGCCCATCGTCTTCTTCTTGCCGAAAGTCATTTTCCAGCGCATCATTTTTCCCCTTGCTGTCGTATTGCCTTCTTGTTTTGCGTCACGGCCTGGTCCTCCTGGAAAAGACTTGATGCCGAGTGTCTTCGAATACTAAGATTCCCTCCACTGGTAGCCTTCAGTCGATGGAAATCTTCCGGAGAAGGTTGAAGTCGTTCAGCATCATCCCAGTGCCCAGCACCACGGTCGCCAGGGGATCATCCGCCATGGAAACGGGTAGGCCCGTCTCTTCCCGGATCCGCTTGTCGAGGTTCTTCAGGAGCGACCCACCCCCGGTGAGCACGATCCCCTTGTCCACGATGTCCGCCGAGAGCTCGGGTGGAGTCTGCTCTAGCGCCGTGTGTATTGCCTCGATAATATTGGAGACCGTCTCGGACAGGGCCGCCCGGATCTCTTCGTCGGAAATCACCATGGTCTTGGGAATTCCCTCCACCAGGTCACGCCCCTTGATTTCCATCGTAATCTCCTGCTCCAGGGGAAAAGCGGAGCCGATGTGGATCTTGATCTCTTCCGCTGTCCTCTCCCCCACCAGAAGGTTGTATTTCCGCTTGATGTACTGGACGATGTCCTCGTCCATCTTGTTGCCGGCGACCCGGACCGATCGGCTGTAGACGATTCCCGCCATGGAGATTACGGCCACGTCGGTGGTGCCGCCGCCAATGTCCACCACCATGCTGCCGGTGGGCTCCGTGACCGGGAGCCCGGCTCCCAACGCCGCCATCATGGCCTGCTCCACCAGGTAGACCTTTGAGGCTCTGGCCCGGTAGGCCGAGTCCCTGACCGCCCGTTTTTCCACCTGCGTGATTTCAGAGGGCACCCCGATGACAATCCGCGGGCGCACTCCAAGGGATCGGTTATGGGCCTTCTTGATAAAGTGGTCGAGCATCTTCTCGGTATGCTCGAAGTCGGCGATGACACCGTCTTTCATGGGACGGATGGCGATGATGTTCCCTGGCGTTCTACCGAGCATCTCCTTCGCTTCCTTTCCCACCGCCTCCACCTTTCCCGTCTTCTGATTCACGGCGATGATGGAGGGCTCGCAGACCACGATCCCCTTTCCCCTGACATAGACGAGGGTGTTTGCGGTGCCCAGATCGATGGCCAAGTCGTTCGAAAAGAGGCTCAAAATCGATCTCAGGTTCCACTGCATGACGCTAAGCCTCTCTCCTTATCCTCGTTTCCTCCAGTTCCTCACTAGCTCAGAACCGCCCCAGGCACAGATACTTCGGTCCTCCTGGAACGCACCGCTCGGACTTTGCCTTTACCTCCACAACGGTGGCATAGGCCCGTTCCGTGACAGAAGGGAGCACGTGCTCGAAGCCGAAGGCACGGCTCTCCACCTGAAGGACCGCATGTATGGGGAATGCCTGTGAGAAGTATATGCCTATGGCGAGCTCGCGTACAGCATCGAATGGCAAGGCTTGCACTGACGTCGTGATGGTAGCTTCCACGCGTGCAAGGAGAATATCCAATCGGCATCTGAGGACCTCTTCATGGCGCAGAGGTTCGCGAGGCACGTGAGCCCACTGAATACCACGATCTACACGCATCCAAGCGACCAGGACATGTGGGAGCGCGTCCGGCAGCTGCCCTGCTGACAATCCCGATGGTCCTCCAGGCTATAATTCTTCCAAGGTAGTTCGATTATGACTGCCACCTTGAAGAATCGTCAGTTGGAGGACCGATGGGGCTCATAGAGACCTCAAAGGACATCCTTAAGGCAGTGAAGGGCGTCGCCAGCATTGACGTACAACAGAAGGTGATCGAACTTCAGGCAGGGATTCTAGAGATGCAGGAGCAGGTTGTCGCTCTTCAACAGGGGAACGAAGAGCGAATGTAGGCTCCGCAGGTGAGGCGGGCGATATTGGAAATTGGCGTCAGCTGCGGATCGGAATGATGGAAGCAGATGTGGAGAGACTAAAGCCTCAAGGATTGCAGGACTAACCGTATGCGAAAAGGGTTTACGAGAAAACCGCAAGTCGATGAGCCCACCGCGCGAGTCAAGAACTACATCACGCCGGGAGGTCTGCAGCGCCTCAAAGACGAGCACCGGTTTCTGCTCACCAGGGAACGACCGGCAGTAACCAAGGTGGTGGCGTGGGCCGCGAGCAACGGCGATCGCAGTGAAAACGCCGACTATCAATACGGCAAGCGGCGACTGCGCCAGATCGATGGCCGGATTCGCACTCTCACGAAGCGAATCGATGCCGCGGAAGTTGTGGACCCGGAAAGTCCGAGAGCTGGGCAGGCGGCGACGCGCGCATTCTTCGGAGCCACCGTGCGCTATGTCAATGCCGCAGGAAAGGAGCGAGTGGTGACCATCGTCGGTACCGACGAGGTCGACCTCGACCGTGACCACATCAGCTGGGTGTCGCCTTTGGCGCGGGCGTTGATGAAATCCTCAGCAGGCGACCGAGTGGTTCTGCAAGCGCCGCGAGGCACAGAGTACCTGACCGTCCTGGAAGTGTGTTACAAGCCCATTCGCGTGAAACCGTTCCGTGAACCACCTGGAGCCGAGGCCTCGGCAAAGGAACTCTCCGCCGACGCGGATCGCCCTGAGGAAGGTTAGCGATCCGGCACCTGAAAACTTCAGGCCCTCCGAAGTGGTCCGGCTCCTCCACCTCGCTCAGGGGAACGAAACCGAGCAATTGTTGGTGAACCGAACCTCGATCGTGTAAGCGCCGGGGCTCGCGTTGTTCTGGAACTTGAAGTGCAGCGTCCTGGACTTGTTGTGATCGATGCTGCGCGCTCCGGTGGAGCCCTCGAACGAGGTGATGTCGGCCGAGGGTGGATTGAAATTGTCACCGTTGATTTTGCCATTGTCTAGCCTGACCTCGTCCAGGAAGCCGTTGGCGGCCGGCCAGGCGGTGGTAATCTCGGCGATCTGCAGCTTGTTGGAGGTGCCGTTGGTCAGTATCCACTGGGCCTCCTGGTCTTTCAGCACGAGCGCGCCAGCCCCGGTCGCACACGCCGTCGCCGGCGGGGACACCGTGACGGTGGCGCTGGCTTCGGCGGACTGGGCCCCTGTTGCGGAAGCCGTGACTGTGTTCGTGGGGGTCTGACTGATGCCC
>DASTZC010000048.1 GCA_035764505.1 Candidatus Polarisedimenticolia bacterium | reverse complement strand
ATCGGCATCCGCATGGCGATGGGTGCGCGTCCGGCCGACGTGCTGCATCTGGTCCTGCGCCAGGGAATGGTGCCGGTGCTGCTGGGGATCGCGATCGGCCTGGCAGCCTCGGCCTACCTGACGCGCCTGGTGTCGGGGCTGGTGACGGGGGTCAACGCGATCGACCCCGTCACTTTCGTCGGCGTGTCTCTGGTGCTGGCGGCGGTGGCGGTGATCGCCAGCTGGGTGCCGGCGCGGCGCGCGGCGCGGGTCGACCCGCTTATTGCCCTGCGCAGCGAATAGGTCCGCAACCTACAGGAGAATCGATGGACGGAGTCCTTCAGGATTTTCGCCACGCCACCCGCCTTCTGATGAAAAGCCCGGGATTCGTCGTCGTGGCGGCGCTCGTGCTGGGGCTGGGGGTGGGAGCGAATACGGCGATCTTCTCGATCGTCAACGGCTTCTTCCTGCGGCCCCTGCCCGTCGAGGATCCGGGTCGCCTCGTCTGGCTGACGACTCTTTCCCCGGGAGCCGTGCGGCCCCAGAATCTTTCCTACCCTGATTACGTCGATATGCGCGACCACAACGAGGCGTTCACCGGCTTGCTTGCCTACGCCGATGTTCCCGTGGCGCTGGCGGGAGGCGATCGGCCCGAGCGCCTGCGCGGGGTGATGGTGTCGGGCAATTACTTCCCGGTGCTGGGTGTGAAGGCCGATCGGGGACGCTTCTTCGGGCCCGAGGAAGATCGGGCGGCGGGCGCCGTCCCGGTGGTGGTCCTGTCGCGCGCTCTCTGGAAGCGGCAATTCAGCTCCGACCCGAATCTCGTGGGTCACAGCGTGAGTCTGAACGGCCAGGCCTTCACGGTGGTGGGAATCGCTCCGGCCTCGTTCACCGGCACGGAGGCGGAATACGCGGCCGATCTCTGGGTTCCCTTGGCGATGCATGTCCAGGTGATGCCGGGCTCCGCTTCATTGCTGTCGCAGCGGGATGCCGCATGGGTGCGCGTGATGGGGCGCCTGAGGCCGGAGGTGAGCCTGGCGCAGGCGCGCGCGAGCCTGGCGGGCCTTGCGGCGGGAGTCGGGAACCCTCGTGGGAACCCGGGTGAAAAAGTGCAGGTGCAGGTCACTCGCGCCGGCGGGGCCATCCATCCGGCCACCGCCGGCGAGGTCCTGTCGATCGCCGGCTTGTTGATGGCGGTCACCGGGCTGGTCCTGCTCATCGCCTGCGCCAACGTGGCGAACCTGCTCCTGGCGCGGGCGGCGGCGCGCGGGCGCGAGCTCGGGATCAGGCTGGCGCTCGGCGCGACCCGGGCCCGCCTCGTCCGGCAGCTGCTCATCGAGAACCTTCTCGTCTCGCTGGTGGGCGGATCGGCGGGCTTCCTGATGGTCGAGTGGGGGACCGATCTCTTTCGCCTGTTCGCAGAGCTCCCGGACGAAATCGCCGGGGCGATGGCGCCGGATTTTCGCGTGTTCGCCTTCGCCCTGGGGCTCGCCGTGGTGAGCGGAGTCCTGTTCGGCCTCATCCCGGCGCTGCATGCCTCCCGCAGGGATCCGGCGCTCGTGCTGGGCAGCGACGGGACCGAGCGCAGCAGCGGCCGGACGAGGACGCAGCGTCTGCTGGTCGTCGTCCAGGTGGCGCTGTCGATGGTGCTGCTGGTGAGCGCGGGCTTGTTTCTGCGCAGCCTGGGCAAAGCCTCGCGCGTGGACCCCGGTTTCGACGTCGGCCACGGCCTGACCATGTCTTTCGACCTCAACCTGCAGGGATACTCACGGGAGAAAAGCCTGGCGTTCTACCAGCTGCTCCTGCAGCGCGTCCAAGCGCTTCCCGGCGTGGACTCGGCCAGCCTGGCGAGCCTCGCCCCGCTCAGCGGACGCATGCTGGGGATGCAGCTGATCCCGGAAGGAGCGGAAGGGGAAGCTCCCGGAGGTTTGCATGTCTTCGCGAACGCCGTCTACCCCGGCTATTTCCGGACCCTGCGCACGCCCGTGCTGCGCGGCCGGGATTTCACCGAGCGCGACGCGGCGGGGGCGCCGGGCGTGGCCATCGTCAATGAAGCCTGCGCCAGGCGTCTCTGGCCCGGTCAAGAGCCGCTGGGCAAGCGCATCAGCTTCGACGGAGAGTCGGGACCCTTCCTCCAGGTCATCGGCGTGGCCAAAAACGCCAAGTACGACGAGCTGACGGAGGACCCCCAGCCGTTCGTCTACCTGGCGCATCTTCAAAGCCCCGATCTTCTCTCGGAGGTGGCGCTTCTGGTGCGTGCCGAGAAGAGTCCTTCGCAGATTCTCTCGTCCGTGCAGCACGAATTGCGATCCATGGGGTCCGACCTGCCCATCTACTCCACGGGGACTTTCGAGGAGACCCTGCGGCTCAGGGCGGACAAGCAGCGCGGCATGACGAAGATGCTGAGCCTGTTCGGCACGCTGGCGCTGCTGCTGGCGTCGGTGGGACTTTACGGCCTGGTCGCCTTCTCGGTGGCGCGGCGCACCCGCGAGATCGGCATTCGTATGGCCCTCGGGGCGCGCCGCAGCGACATCCTGGGGCTGCTCGTGGGCGAGGGAATGCGTCTCACGCTGTGGGGCGTGGGCCTGGGGCTGGCTCTCTCGGCGGCCCTGACGCGGGCGCTCTCGAGCATGCTCTTCGGCGTGACGCCGGCCGATCTGGCCACTTTCGCGGGAGTGTCGCTGCTTCTAGGCGTGGTGGGCGCGGCGGCGAGCGCCTTTCCGGCGCGCCGCGCGGCGCGGCTCGATCCGGTGCGCGCCCTGCGCCACGAGTAGGCCGGGGATGGGACTGATTTCCAGCCTGCTGTACGGCGTGGCGCCCGGAGATCCGACGACCCTGGCGGCAACCCCGCTGCTCCTGCGGGGAGCGGCGCTGCTGGCGACACTCCTGCCGGCGCTGCGCGCGGCCCGGGTCGATCCAATCAGCGCCTTGCGGCTGGATTGAATTGGAAAGACCGGCCGCCGGGCCGGCACCCGAACCGGCTGCGCCCCTCCGGAGGGCCTGCCGCCCCGGAAGGAAAGAGGCGCGCGGCGCAGGATAGGCCAGACCCCGTCCCGCCCGGCGTGCTACGATTGCGATTCAGCAGAAGTGTCACGCGGCCGTGAGGAACCCCGGAGACCTCTCCGGCGGGCGGCCGTCGAGGTCCGATTTCCGCATGAAAGAGCGCGAGGCCGACTCCCCGGCCATCCTGATAGCCGACGACCAGCCCGATCTCCTCGAATCGCTCCGGCTCCTTCTCAAAGGGGAGGGGTACCGGATTCAGGCCGCGACCTCGCCCGCCGGGGTGCTGACGGCGCTGGAAGAGCGTGACTTCGACGTCCTGCTGATGGACCTGAACTATGCCCGCGATACGACCTCCGGACGCGAAGGGCTCGACCTCCTCTCCAAGATCCAGGTCCTCGACGCCAACTTGCCGATCGTCGTGATGACGGCCTGGGCCAACGTCGAGCTGGCGGTGGAGGCGATGCGCCGCGGAGCACGCGATTTCGTGCAGAAGCCATGGGAGAACCAGCGCCTCGTCTCGATCCTGCGCACCCAGGTGGAGCTGGGTCGCGCGCTGCGCAAGGGGCGCCTGCTCGAAGCCGAGAACCGGGCGCTGCGCGACGACGGCCGGCCTGAGCTGGTGGCGGAATCGTCCGCGATGAAGCCGGTCCTGCAGGTGATCGAGCGGGTCGGGCCGTCGGACGCCAACGTCCTGATCACGGGCGAGAACGGCAGCGGCAAGCAGGTGGTGGCCGCGGCGCTGCACGCCGCCTCGACCCGCTCCGGACGTGGCATGGTGACGGTGAACGCCGGCGGGTTGTCGGAGAGCCTGTTCGAGAGCGAGCTGTTCGGCCACGTGAAGGGGGCCTTCACCGACGCCAAGACCGACCGGGTCGGCCGCTTCGAGATGGCCGACGGCGGCACGCTCTTCCTGGATGAGATCGCCAACATCTCGCCGAAACAGCAGGCGCGGCTGCTGCGGGTGCTCGAGACGGGGGAGCTGGAGCGCGTCGGCTCGTCGCGCACGCGCAAGGTGAGCGTGCGCATCCTCTCGGCAACCAACGCCGACCTGCGGGAAGAGGTCGCCTCGGGCCGCTTCCGTCAGGACCTCCTGTTCCGCTTGAACACGATCGAGATCCGCGTCCCTTCCCTGCGCGAGCGGCGCGAGGACATCCTGCCACTGGCCGCTCTCTTCCTGCGGCAGCATTCGCGCCGCTACCGCAAGAAGACTTCCGCCTTCGACAACGCCGCGACCCAGGCGCTTTTGGAGCATGGCTGGCCTGGGAACGTGCGCGAGCTGGATCACTCGGTCGAGCGCGGCGTGCTGATGTCGGTAGGGGACCTGGTCCGGGCTGCCGATCTGGCGCTGCGCGCCGGAGCGCCGCCGCCGGGACGACTGGAGGAGATGAGCCTGGAGGAGGTGGAGATCACTCTCATCCGCAAGGCGCTCGCCAAGTTCGGCGGCAACGTGACGCAGGCGGCGCAGGCGCTCGGCTTGTCGCGCAGCGCATTGTACCGGCGCATCCAGCGGTACGCGCTGTGAGCCGGCGGCGATTTCGTCCATCCTTCGAGCGCAGGGTCCTCTTCCTGGCGCTGCTGGCGGGACTCGGGGGCTCGCTGACGGCGCTCGGACTGCTGTGGTCCGGCGATTACTCCGGCAAGGTTACCTGGACGCTCATCACCTTCATCGCGCTCTCCTGGCTCGGCTTCGCCTTCTCCCTGCGCAACAAGGTGGTCATGCCGCTGCAGACCCTCTCCAACCTGCTTGCGGCCCTGCGCGAGGGGGACTTCTCGATCCGCGCCCGCGGCGCGACGCGCGGCGATGCGCTGGGCGACGTGATGTTCGAGGTGAACGCCCTGGGAGAGACGCTGCACGGGCAGAGGCTGGAATCGCTCGAGGCGACGGCGCTGCTTCGCAAGATCATGGAAGAGATCGAGGTGGCGGTGTTTGCCTTCGATGAGGCCCAGACACTGCACCTGGTGAACCGGGCCGGCGAGAAGATCCTGGCGCGCCCCGCCGAGCGGCTGCTGGGGCGCTCGGCCGAGGAGCTGGGCCTCGGGGATTTCCTGCGGGATGAGGCGCCCCGCATCCTGGAGCGCACCTTTCCCGGCGGATCGGGACGCTGGGAATCGCGCCGCAGCGGCTTCCGCCAGGGCGGGCTGCCGCTCGAGATGCTGGTCATCAGCGACGTGAGCCGCGCCCTGCGCGAGGAAGAGCGGCAGGCCTGGCAGCGGCTCATCCGCGTCCTGGGGCACGAGCTGAACAACTCGCTGGCGCCCATCCGCTCCATCGCGGCCAGCCTGGAATCGCTGATGCGCCGCGAGCCGCGCCCCGCCGACTGGGAAGAGGACCTCCGCCGCGGCCTGGCGATCATCGCGGCGCGCTCCGAGGCTTTGAACCGCTTCATGGAGGCCTACGCCCGGCTGGCGCGGCTGCCGCGCCCCGAGATCCGGCCGCTGGATCTCGGCGCGCTGGTGCGCCGCGTCGTGTCGCTGGAGACGCGCATCCCCATCGCGCTGTCTCCCGGCCCGGCGCTGACCATCGGCGCCGACGGCGATCAGCTCGAGCAGCTCCTGATCAACCTGATCCGCAACGCCGTCGACGCGGCGCTCGAGACGCACGGCCGGGTGCGCGTCGGTTGGAACAAGACCGCCACGCATTGCGAGGTCTGGGTGGATGATGAAGGCCCGGGCTTGTCCAACACCTCGAATCTCTTCGTGCCCTTCTTCACCACCAAGCCCGGGGGATCGGGCATCGGCCTCGTGTTGAGCCGGCAGATCGCCGAGGCGCACGGCGGCTCGCTGAACGTGCAGAACCGCCAGCCGCCGCCCGGCTGCCAGGCGCTCCTGCGCCTCCCCCTGCGCCCCCGTCTCCGCGGCGACGCCACCGGCAGCTGATCCTCAGAGTCCGAGATTGCCGGCTCATAGGCATTCGCCAAGTCCACCGGTTCAGCGGATGGAAGCTGCTCCTCGTTCCGGGACTGCACCGCTATCACTTGCAGGGGTGACCGGGGTGCCTCCCGCGGGCGAAGGTTTGCACGGCGCTGCATTCAGTGCGCGGGCCCCAAGATCATTGACTCTCTTTTGTGGCCGCAGCGCTGTCCTGGATCAGACTCTTCAGAGCCGCCTCGGCTACCTGATGCAGGTCCGGCGGGGCACCGTACAACACTCGTGCGGTTTTCCCGGAGCGATCGAACAGGAACAACGTTGGAACCGAGGTGATGTCGCCGAAGGCTTGCGCCGTGGCGGTGTCGGCGATTGCCCAACGCAGGTCGGAGCTCAGCGACTTTGTGGTGGTACGGACTTCCTCCTCGGGGGATTCCACGGCCAGGGCCAGAATCTCCAGGTTGTCCCCATGCTTAGCCTTCAGGTCACCCAGCCAGGACAATGTGGAGCGGCAGGGAGGACACCAGGTCGCCCAGAACTCGACCAGGACGACGCGACCCGCGAGCTGGTCTGCGTTCAGGAGATTTCCGGACAGGTCGGGCAGACTGAATTTGGGAAGCGCCGCCATTTCATGGGCCGTGCCACTCGTGCCGGCGTGCTCCCGGCTGACGATGTCTTGGTGGCCGGAGAGGATCAGATCGACCATGCGGATCAGATCCGCTTTGAACCTGGCCTGATTGTCGGCATTGCGCCAGGGTGCGTAGCGACCCGTCCCATCGACTTCCCCGAAGTATCCGAAATCACGGGGAACCGCCACCAGCACGTCGTCCACGAAAACGGCGGGATAGCCCTTCACGCCGTAGCGCTCGGCCAGCTTCGATCCGCCAAAATTCTCGCTGACGAAATGGACTTGCCCGGAATACCTGGCTGCGACTTCCTGTACCAGCAAACTTGCCGGGTCGGAGATGTTTCACGTGTAAGGCCAGCGGACGAGAGTAATCTCGACCGTCTTGCCCGATGCCTTTTGCAGGGGGGAGGCGGGCTGTCGCGCCGCAGCATAGGCAGGCAGGACCTGGTCAAGAATCACCCGGGCGCTGCGCCATTCGTCCGCGGTGGGAGCGGTGCCGTCCGCGTGTGATGTTTGGGACCAGGCGCGTTGCAGAAACAGCTCTGCGATGGAGTCGTCGTTCGTCGATGCAGACAGCTTTTTCTGCGTTGCGGCCAGGTCTTCTTTGAGGCGGGATTGATTGGCGTCATCGAGGGGCGGTGCTTCGAGCATGCCGTAGTGACGTATCGCTTCCAGGTATTGATACAGAGCGCCTGCATGAAACCTGGTGGAGTCGAGCTCTTCCGCGAGCTTGATGGTCGAATTCAACGCGATAAAGCGGGGATGCAGGTCGATGGATCGCGGAGGCTGGAAGGCCGCGTTGGCCTTGGCCTGGAGCGCCTGGAGCTCTGGCAGGTAGGAGCGCAGCGGGAACTTCGCTTTGGCGGCAGGGAGATTCAGGGCGGCACAGAATCCGGCGAATTCCGCTTCCCCTTCGGCCTGACCCATGTAGAACAGGCCTTCGGCGGGACCCTTGGAGATGGCGAATCCGCGGGCCCCGTCCAGCAGCGGAATCGCTTTGCCTTGGGCGGCTTCGGACAGAGCGCGGACGGCTACGGCTGCAGCTCCCCATGTCCGCTCATGCGCTTTCTTGTCGAGCGCCGCAAGACGCTGGCTGGCTGCTCCCCAAGCCGCCTCGAAGGCGGGCAGGCCCTGTTTCACCAAGGAAGCCTGGTCGACCATCACTCGGATGCCTCCCAACAGGTCCGCCGCTCGTCCGAGGCTTTCCAGGCTCGAGTAAAAATCACCCGCAGCACTCGCCTGGGCGGCGGCTTGCAGAGCCGCTTTTGCCGCATCGCCCGCCTCGGCGAAGTCTGAATTGGAAGCAGGCTTCTCTTTCAGGGATTTCTGCAGGCGCTCCGTCTCGTTCTTGATGCTGGTAGCTGCATCCTGAGAGGGCGCTGCCAAAGCGAAGGCGAATACCCAGAGGAGCAAAGCCAACGGAATCAGCCTGCGGGACAAGCTCACCTTCGACTCCGAAGTCATGGGACGACCCTGATGTCTTCAAATTGTCATACGCCTGGCTCGAGGAATGGTTTCTCAGGTTGTGCCGCTTCGCTGCTCGCACTCCGTGGGTGAGCAGGCCGCCGAAATTGAGTACGGAATATGTAAAGTTTGCTTGACTTGCCCGAGAGTGACGTGTAGAGTTCGATGGAAAGTTTACTTGACATGACGATTCGCATACGGAACCGGGTCAAGGAGCTGCGCGTCGAGAAGGGGTGGACGCAGCAGCAGCTCGCCGAAGCGGTTGGCGTCTCGCGTCAGAGCATCAACTCGATCGAGCGCGATCGCTACGTGCCGAGCCTGCCGCTGGCTTTCACCTTCGCGAAGATCTTTGCCCGGCCGATTGAAGAAATCTTTCTGCTGGAGAAGCACCGATGAGAATTCCTGGAGTGGGCGTGATCGACGAGCGATTTCTGGAGCATCGGAGACGGTCCACCAGCCTGGCCGGCATCGTCTCGAGCGCTCTCTCGATTGTATTGTTCGAGTGGCGCTATCTCGTGGACCACATCTTTTCCTGGGATCTGCTCGCCATCGGCTTGACCTTCGTGGTGGTCAAGCTGACCGTCCTGATCTGGTACCGCCTCACCGATTGACCTGGAGACAAAGCGATGACACTTCGAAATCCTCTTCATCAGCCTAAGATTGTTTTCCGGCTCGCCATGTTGTGCCTGCTCCTGTTCTTTGCGACCGGATTCCTGACACGTTATGCCACGAGCGCTTGGACCGATCGGATCGACGGGATACGCGGCATGCTCCTGGGAATGGAATTGGGCTTGATGATCTGGTGGCTCCGCCTGGGGGGTCATTCGAGCTGCGGCGAATCCAGCTCCCTGAGCGACAAATAGCGGTGAGCTTCGACTCTGGCCGGCGGACGAGCCGGCGAGGGTTAAGGGAAAAGATTTCAGGCCCAGGCTTGTCGACCGCGGCACCGACGCCGACCAGCCGAACCGAATCATCACCGGCTGGCTGAGTAAGCCACCTTCGAGCCGCATCGGGCTCTTCCTGGCGAAGATTATCTCGCCGATGTGGGCGTGGGACTGCCTCGTTGCTGCTGGCGGAGATGAGGGTTGCTTTGACACCCGAGCAAGGCGGCAGCCGCTCGCCGTGTCACACTCGGGTGATCAGCTCCGTGCGGCGGAAGCGGCGGAAACCGATCCAGAGCACCAGCAGTGCCAGCACCCAAACGACGGCGCCGAGCACCACCACCAGCAGCGGGCCGAAATAGAGCACGCCGGTAAGCTGGCCGATCATGAGGACAACCACCGGGAGGACGACCAGCCCCCCGGACTGGAAGGCCTCATGCGCGGTCGCGACGCGGGAGGAGAGGATGACCACCGTGCCCAGCCCGAGCAGCGCCACCGCCGGGGCGACCCAGAAGAGGAGAAGGACCCAGGTGAGATTGGGGAAGAAGAGCCGCCCCATCACCGGCCACGCAGCCAGGTTCACGGTCACGGCGTAAAGGACGAAGCCGCCTGCCGCCACCGCGACGGCGGTGAACCAGGCGCCGGCCACCTTTCCTGCGAACAGCTCCAGGTCGGTGAGCGGCGTGTAGAGGAGCGACTCGAGTGTCTTTCGCTCCCGCTCGCCGGCGAAGGAGTCGGCCGCGATACCGGAGGAGACGAGGAGCGGCACGATGAGGAATAGTGGCGCCCATAGGTACCCGGCGACGTATGCCACCACCATCTGGAGGTCGGTGTAGCCGCGGAAGCTCTCGCGTAGCGCGGCGGGGAGGTGCGCCAGCAGCTCGGCGATGTCGTTGGCGCCGGCGCTCGGCGGGACAAAGTACGCGGCCAGGAGCATCCCACCCGGGACGATGACCAGGAGGAGGAGCGGCACGAGCACCATCGGGAGCATGACCAGCCTGCTCCGCCGCACCACCAGCAGGTCCTTCTCCGCCAGCGCCCGCACCAGCGCCGCTCTCATGTCGCCCTTCTCATTCGGCCCTCACATCGCCCATCAGGGCGTAGTAGACATCCTCCAGGGCCGCGTGCTCCACGCCCGCGCGGTAGACCGGGATGCGCGCGGCAACCAGCGTCTCCAGAATCGAGGGGACATCCGCGTGACCCGCGCCACGCACCGCGACGACTCCGGATTCCATTGGCTCCGCCGCGGCGTGCCCGGCGCCGCGGAGCGCGGCCACCGTCTCGGACACACGGGGCGCCTCCACCTCCAGCTCAACCCGCACGGCGCCGTAGCGCTGTCCAAGCTCTCCGGGAGATCCCATCGCCAGGATGCGGCCGGCGCGCATCACCGCCACGCGGTCGCAGAGCCGCTGCGCCTCGACCAGATTGTGCGTGCACATGAAAATGGTGCGCTCGCGCCGCCGGAGCAGTCCGATGAGCTCGTGGACCTGGCGCGCCGCCACCGGGTCGAGCCCGGAGGTCGGCTCGTCCAGGAAGAGGAGCTCGGGGTCATGGAGTATGGCGCGCGCCAGTGCGAGCCGTTGCCGCATCCCCTTGCTGTACGTCCCGACCCGGTCCTTCGCCCGCTCCGCGAGCCCGAACTCCTCAAGAAGCGCCTTCACCCGCCGCGAGAGCTCAGCCGAGGGGAGGGCGTAGAAGCGGCCGTGGAAGGTCAGGTTCTCCGTGGCAGTGAGCCGGTCGTCCACCGACGGCACCTCGGTGAGGACCCCGGTGCGCCCCCGGAGTGTCGGCCCGTCGCGCACCGGATCGAGGCCCAGCACCTCCGCCTTCCCGGCGGTCGGCGCGAGGATTCCGTTCAGAAGCCGGACCGTGGTCGTCTTCCCGGCTCCGTTGTGGCCAAGAACCCCGAACACCTCGCCCGGGCACACTTCCAGCGAGAGGCCGTCCACGGCGACGACGTCCCCGAACCGGATCGTGAGTCCCGCAGTTCGAATGACCAGGACAGATCTCCCTGGCGCGCCCGACAACATGCCTGAGCGAATGGCGGACAGGCGATTCAAGCTGGAATTGTACGTCTGATAATGGATTCGATTCTTGAGTGTCTGCTTGAAGGGAGAGTTTACCTCACGAGTCGACCGCTTGCACCCTGCTCGCTAGTGAGGTACCCGCTGTTGTTTCAGCCAGGCGCGCACGTCGTCCCAGAAAGGCACGGGTCCTGACGGGGTGAACAGGGAGTGGTTTGCCCCCGGGTAGGTGCGAAGCACGATCGGCACGCCGCGGTCCGCGAGCACTCTCAGGTTTCGGAGCGTGTGGCGTACGGGGATGCTCTCGTCGGCCTCCCCGACCAGCCAGAGGAGGGGTGTCGTCACCCGGCGCAGGATGGGTAGGTTGTCGAATCCCGCGGGTCCTTCGTATGCGTCCACGCGCGCGTCAATCTGCTCGGGCGTCAGGTCATCGTGCGGCCGGATTCCGTCTCCCGTGGCCTGGCTGTACGCATACTCGTCCCCGACGCTGCCGGCCGGCCCCGACTGGATGATGGCGAAGGCTACCTCGCCGGGCGAGGCGTTCCCGAGCGCCGCGGGGATAATCCAGCCGGCCTGGCTCACGCCGAAGAATCCGACGCGCGAGGCATTGACGCCATCGCGGCGGCGTAGAGCCCGGAGCATCGCCAGGGCGTCCCTGCCGAGCAGCGGCATCCTCGCGGGGCTGGTGAACACGCCGACGTCATCGTATTCCCCCGTCGACTCTCCGACGCCGCGCTTGTCGTAGCCCAGCACGGCGATCCCCATCGACAACAGGCGGACGCGCGCGTACTGCATGTCGTTGCGCGTCATGCGGCCGGAGCCATGCACCAGCACCGCGGCGGCGAAGGGAGGCTGGCCGGAGCTGGGGAACCAGATCCGGCCGGCGAGCAAGGCGCCTTCGGTGCTCACCCTTAGAGTCCCGTCCACAGGCATCGTCGAAGCTGCGCACGTGACAACGCAAGCAGCCAATACGACAGCGGCGGGCCAGGAGCGCTTGTGGAATGCGTAGAAAAGATCGCCCATAGGGTTGGACTTCGCGGAGCAAGCGCCGTACCAGCCCCGATCAAGCGCCAGACCCCTCCTCGCTGGGCGCGGAAATGGAGGGCTGGGACCGGATGTTCGTTTGTGGGATCCACCGGTTCCGGAAACGGGCGCAGGAACCGGGTCGAAGAGTGCGGGCGCCGAACCTGTGCTCCGGAGATCCGATCTCATAGAATCAGTGGACTGCTACTTGACATCCCGGTCTCTAGCGACGCTATGGTCAGTCGCCTCGTCGAACTGAAGAGGAGTGTCTTTCATGCGAGGACCCTTGCGCGGGTTGCTGGCGGGAGCAGCGGCCTGGAAACTCGGCGGTGGATGTCTTTCGACGATCGTGATCTTCCTGATCGTGTTCTGGATGCTGGGCTATGTGAATTGCTGACTTCGTGACAGCGTGCGCTCAATCCGAGGTGAGGCTCACGGCGATTACTTCCCGGAGCTCAACAGAGGGCGCAGAGGCGTCGAAGGGGAGGCGATTGCCTGAGTTCGCATGAGCTTTCGCAGGCGTCTCATCGCCTGTGCTTCGATCTGACGGACGCGCTCGGCGGTGACTCCCAGCCGCTTTCCGATCTCCCGGAGCGTGAGAGCCTTCCCACCGTGCAGACCGAACCGATCGATGATGACCGTCTGCTCCTGGTCGGTCAGTGTCTCGACGGCAAGACGGATCAACTCCTGGCTTTCCTCCTGGAGAAGGCCCTCCTCGGGACTCACCGCTTTCAGGTCCACCAGGGATTCGGAGAGGGGCGTGTCCTTGTCCCGGCCGGTCTTCTCGTCCAGGGAGACGGTCTCCTGCCGGAGCTGAAGGAGTTCGTCGACTCTCGCTATCGTGCTTTGCAGCTTCCGGGAAACCTCCTGCCGGTCGGGCTTCCTCCCCAGCTTCCTGGCAAGGTCACGCTGGGTGGCGCCGACTTGTCGTGCCCGGTCGATCTGGTACTTGGGGATTCGAACCGCGTGGGAATCGCGATAGAGGGCCAGATGGATTGACTTCTTTATCCACCACACCGCGTAGCTGATGAACCGGTTTCCCCGGCTCGGATCAAAGTGGCGGGCCGCTTCGACCAGGCCGACATTGCCTTCATTGATGAGGTCTTCGAAGGAAAGACCGGAATTTCGAAAATCCGCTGCGACGCTCACCACGAAGGCCAGGTTCGACTCGACCAGCTTGTTGATCGCCTCTGTCTGATCCTTGCCGGCGAGCGATGCCGCCAGCTCCTGCTCCTCTCTCCGGGAGAGAATGGGAAACTCGCGAATTTCCGAAAAATATCTGGAGACCGAGCTGCTTCGGTCTTTGAGCCTGTAACCCATCCGGCTGACCCCCGACTGGGGACCGCCCGCGACACCAAGGCGGGCAGCTGCCGAGCTCGCCGATTTCCGTGAACTCATCTCGCGGCTCCTTGATCGCTCGTCGAACAGTGCCAGCATAGAAGTCCGGGCCTCTGCGATCAGTGCTCGAATGCGCCAAAATCATGGCTTCTCACGCCAGGCTGCCAGGCGCTCCTGCGCCTCCCCCTGCGTCTCCGCGCCCGCGGCGAGGCCACCGGAAGCTGATTAGAGCATCCGGTTGTCTGATAGAGCCCGATCGCCAAGCGCGGTCGGGCTCTTTTTGTCTAGGTTGCTCGCCGGAAGGACAGGAGAAGCAGATGGGGCAAAGACCCCATGGCGCTTCTTCAGCTCCGCCCCTTACCATGTCGGAGTGAAAACGTTCTCTCAGCAAGAGGAGGCTAGAAAATGGCTAAAAAGAGTCGTGGCGGAAGAATGACGGCGGCCAAAAAAAGGGCCGCACAGAAACCCGGTGGCAAGGGAAACGTGAAAAATCGACGAGCTGGAAAGCGAATCATGAGTACCTAAGTCCTCAAGGAAAGGATCATCTCATTCATGCTCTGGAGGGATGGTCATCGAAGAGTGGGAGGGGCCGGGGAGTTCCAAGGACGACGAGCCCGCGGGGCCGGCCTCACCCATGAAAGGAGACCCCGTGTGGCCCAAGATGCCATGAGCAGCGCTCCCATTCCAGCCACAGCCGCGAATCCCGATCCCACCGCGGGCGAATCGGCAAATCGCTCCGAAGAAGCTTTGATCATGCAAGGGACGCCCACGTCGGACGCGACGCGGTCGACCGTCCGCATGTCTGTGGACGCCCGGGGCCTGGCGCTCGGCATCCTGGCTACGGTCGCTGTGGTGCTCGTTCTAAAGTGGGCGCAGAGTTTCGTTATATCCCTGATGCTCGGGATCTTCTTTTCCTACACCCTGAATCCGCTCGTCGGGTGGCTCGAGAGGATCAAAATCCCTCGCGTGCTGGGTGCCATTGTCGTGCTGGTGGCGGTAGTGTGCGCGCTGGTGCTGGGGGTCTATTCGTTGCGTGGGCAGATACAGACAATTATTGAACAGGTGCCGGAAG
>DASTZC010000047.1 GCA_035764505.1 Candidatus Polarisedimenticolia bacterium | reverse complement strand
AATCGCTCTACTGAACCGGCGATCGCGCCAAGACCAGTGCCAGAGAGGGGCGCTTGCTTCACACGCAAGTGACGACGGACACCTAATAATCCCGTTGGGCGGACACTGAACTCCCGGCTGACGGACACCAGATTTCCCGGTAGCCGGACAGCAATTCTCCTCTCAAGTCGCCGTCCATCCGGCTTGTGGAAGGCGTAGCTAGACGTCGATTCCCGTCTACGTCCTAGCACACGTCGGAGACAGCCGTGACCAAGCAAGAGCAGGAGATCATGGAGATTCTGGAGGCGTACGACCTGACCAGGAGTGCCTGGTCGGCGGCAGAGCTGGCGGATTGTGACCCCAAGACGGTCCAGCGCTACGTTCAGCTGCGCGACGCGGGCAAGGATGTTTTTACCCGGACGGTCCGGCCCAAGTTGGTGGACCAGTTTGTCGACAAGATCGAGGAGTTGGTGGAGCATTCGCATAGCAAGGTGCGCGCCGATGTCGTCCACGAGAGGTTGGTGGCGATGGGCTTTGGGGGCAACGAGCGGACCACGCGACGAGCGGTAGAACGCGCCAAGACGGCCTACCGCCAGGGCAGGCGGCGGAGTTACCGGCCCTGGGTACCCGAGCCGGGGCTTTGGATGCAGGCGGACTGGGCCAAGGGCCCGGTGGTGAAGAGCCGGGAGAGCAGCCTCTTCTGCGTCTGGCTGGCCTGGAGCCGCTACCGGGTCATCCTCCCCACCTGGGACCGGACGCTGGGCACGCTGATGTCCTGCGTGGACATGAGCCTGCGTCGCTTCGGCGGGGTACCCACCTATTACCTGACCGATAACGAGAAGACCGTGACCATGGACAGGGTGGCCGGGATCGCGGTCCGCCACCCGCTGGTGGTGGCGATGGGCCGGCATTACGGACTGCAGGTGAGGACCTGTGTGTCCTACGACCCCGAGAGCAAAGGCGGTTCCGAGGCCACGGTTCGGATTGCCAAGGCCGACCTGGTTCCCACTGAGGCCAACCTCTTGCCCGACTACCGATCCTTCGGCGAGCTGAAGGCAGCTTGTGAGCGGGTCATGGAGGAGGTCAACAGCCGAGTCCATCGGGCGACCGGCCAGGCGCCCCTAGACCGATTGCGGGAGGAGCGAGCCCATCTTCACCTGGTTCGGCCAGAGCCCTTCGCGGCGGCTTTGGGGGAGACTCGGACGGTCTACCCCGACCGTTGCATCCGTTTCGGCTCGGTCTACTACTCGACTCCGCCCGGCCATGAGGGCAAGGAGGTCTGGGCCCGGGTGGAAGGCGAGGAACTGGTCATCACCGGAGCCGGTGAGCAGGGGTTGGTGGAACTCGTCCGCCACCAACTCTCGGTGCCCGGGCGGCCGCAGATCCTAGACGAGCACTACCCCGACCATCCCAATGGGAGGGCGACCATGGATCCTCAACCGCGAGCCCGGACTGAAGACGAGCGGAACTTTCTGGAGATCGGGCCGGGTGCCGAGCGCTGGCTGAAGCTGGCCGCTGCCGAGGGGGTGGGCAGGATCCCGAGCAAGATCCGAGAGGCGGTCCTCCTGACCGCCTTGTACGGCCGAGAGGTCGTCGAGCGAGCGCTGGCGATGGCTGCCGAGGCGGGTCGCTTCGGCGATGGCGACCTGGTCTCCATCGCCGGTCACCTGCATCACGGCCGGGGCCACCAGGAGCAGCCGGTCAACGCAGACGAGAGCTTCTCAGTCCAGCCCGGCACCAGCGCCTGGGAGGGCTTTGGACGATGACGGTCCCTGATCCGCCTGCCCTGCCCGATGAACTTCAGCGCCTGCTCCGACGCATGAGACTGCCCTATTTGCGTAGGGTCGCCGCCGAGGTCTGTGCCACCGCTCGAGCTCAACGCTGGGACCCTACCGAGGTGCTGCGCGTACTGCTGCTCGAGGAGGTCCGGGGTCGAGACAATGCCACCCAGGAGATGCGCAAGCGAGCGGCCGGCTTTCCGGCCGGCAAGACTCTGGAGAGCTGGGGTGAGGAGCGCTCCTCCATCCCTCCGGCTACTCAGCGGGCCCTGATGACCTTGGAGTGGATCAGCCGGGCCGAGAATCTGGTCGTCTGTGGGCCCAGCGGCACCGGCAAGAGTCACCTCTGCGAGGCCCTGGGTCGGGCCGCCGTCGAGGCCGGCCTGCGGGTCGCTTGGTTCTCCTTGGAGTCTCTGACCAACACCATCGCTCGCGCCAAGGTCGACGCCTCCGTTGGCAAGGTAGTGGCTCGCATCTGCCGGGCCGACTTGATCTCGATTGATGACATCGGCCTGCTCCCGGCTGGTCAGGAGGCCGCCGAAGCCTTCTACCGCGTGGTCGATGCCGCCTATGAGAAGCGCAGCCTGGCCATTACCTCCAACCTCCACCCGGCTGGCTTCGACACGATCATGCCCAAGAGCCTGGCCACAGCCACTGTCGATCGCATCCTTCACCACGCCCATCTGGTCCTCACCGAGGGACCTTCACAACGCCTGGCCGATGCCACTGCGGGCAAGGGGGTGGTGCCTCTGGTCTGAACCGACCAGGAGAAATGCTGTCCGCGCGCCGGGAATTCCGGTGTCCGCCCGCCGGGATTTTTCCTGTCCGCCTATTGGGATTTCCTACTGTCCGTTGACAAGAAACCGGGGCCCGGCTTCAGGGCAGGAACTCGAAGTTCGAGGTATGGGCTGGACCGACGACCGCGAACTGCCTGCGGTCGAGGTGGCGCGCAGGTGGTTTTAACGGCCCAGGCTGTTGGTTGCAGCCGCTTTGCGGCGGCCGCCGCTGCAGTGGCGGCTTTGTTTAGTCTCGTCTGG
>DASTZC010000046.1 GCA_035764505.1 Candidatus Polarisedimenticolia bacterium | reverse complement strand
ATGCCGGAGGCGATCTCGACGTCCTGTCCCTTGGTGCCGGCGGCGATGCCGGTCCCGATCGCCGCGCCGGCGACCGAGCCCAGCACGGCGTCCTTGCTGCTGCCGCCCAGGACCTTGCCGAGCAAGGCGCCGCCCGCGGCGCCGCCGCCGATCGCCCCGGCAGTCTTCTTCTTCGAGGTTTTTCCCGCCGTCGCGTAGGAAGCCGACATCGGCGCGATGAAGCCGGAAGGCGTCACCAGCCTTTCGAAGGCCAGCTTGAGCGATCCGGACTTATCGGAAAGGCCCTTCTTCGCCGGAGTCGACTCGATGACATGTCCCTGGATGCGGCTCCCCGCCGGAATCACAACGCGATCGCCGGCGATCACCGGCCTGGTGAAACGGGCGGTGAAGATGTCGCCGACGGTGCTGTTCGATGAGCCGACGGCATGCTCCAGCTCGACCGTCACCTGCGTCCCGGCCGGCACGCTGAGCATCAGCTTCGGCGGCGGCTTCAGGGCCTGAGGCGTGAACTCGACGTTCCCCTTCGGAGCCACGCTGCGCGAAGGACTCTGGACAGGACTTTTCGGAGGCTCCGGGCGCGGCAAGCCGGAGCCGGAGAGCGATGGATTGGCGGTGCCGATCGGGCTGCTGCGCTCCACGGACCCGGCCTGCTCGGCGGGCTTCACCACCGGCGCGACCACGGGTGAGGAAATCGTCGAGCTTATTCCCGCGAGATCGTTCTGGACCACCTCCGGCCGTGCAACGAAGCGCATGTAAGCGGCAACCGCGAGGCCGACGGAGAGCAACGCCACCCCCGCCACGGTAAGGGCCCGCAAGCCCTGGCCCGAGCGCGCCGACGCGGCGGCCAGCGGAATCGTCTCCGCTCTGGCGAGCTGGGTCCTGGGCTCCCTCTTCCCTGCTGCATCAGCGGAAAGAGGCGCGATTCCCAGGACCGTCCGCTCGGCCGCGACGGGTTTCTCCTTTCCCGCGGCCAGGAAGGCCTGCTTGAACGATGCACCATCGGGGAAGCGCTGCTCCGGATCTTTCGACAGCGCCCGATCGAAAAAGCGGTCGAGCTCGGCCGACGTGCCGGGCTGCTGCCGGCTGAGTGGTATCTGCGTGTCGTGGGCGATCGAGTAGGCCAGCGAGACCAGGTCGTCCCCGCGGAACGGCCGTTTGCCGCACAACGCCTCGTACAGGACGACCGCGAGCGAGAAGAGGTCGCTCCGGCCGTCCAGCGCACCGCCCCGAACCTGCTCGGGCGACATGTAGCCGGGCGAGCCGATCGAGGCACCCGACTGCGTCAGGTTCGATTCTTTCAGGCGGGCGACGCCGAAATCGGCAATCTTCGCCGCGCCGTCCGGCTCCCGGATCAAGATGTTGGCGGGCTTGATGTCGCGATGCACAATCCCGGCGCGATGGGCCGCCTGCAGGGCGTCGGCGAGGATGCCGCCCATCTCCAGCACCCAGGCGCGCTCGAGGGGGCGCTTGAGCCGCTGGCTCAGGCTCTCGCCCGGAATGTACTCCATGGCGATGAACGGCCGGCCGGTGGCGGGGTCCTGCCCCGCATCATGAACGGTGACAATCCCGGGATGCGACAGCGACGCGGCGGCGCGCGCCTCGCGCAGGAAGCGCTCGCGGAACTCTTTCGCCAGCTCGTCGGAGATCCCCTCCGGCAGGTGGTAGGTCTTCACCGCCACCTGGCGCTGCAGATGGGGATCGTTGGCCAGGTAGACCACCCCCATCGCCCCGCGCCCCAGCTCCTTGACGACCTCGTAACGCCCAATCGTCGGCATACTGATCGAATATAGGGTCCTGCCGAGGATGAGCAAGAGCGCGAGGCCGGCAGGCGCCTATCATTTTCGTAATCGCATCATCTTTAGTGGAAGGGACGGCGGGAAGCGGCGTAATCGGTCCGACCTGAGAGGTTCAGACGGCTTCAGGCGCCGAGGGGGCCGCCGGGGCGGCCCTTGAGGGCTTCGAGCTCCTGCGCGCGCAGAGCGTCGAGATCCCCGGACTCGATCCGGCCGAGCACGTCGAGGAGACGATCGGATGTGAGGAACCTGGGCACCGCCACGTAGTCGGCGCCTTCGGCGTACAGCTGCAGCGCGGCGGGCGCCGACTGCGCGGTCACGATGATCCGCGCCGTGGGGTTCAGCTTGCGCAGCTTGGCCAGGAGCTCGCGGTTGGTCGTCCCGCGCAGGAAATCATCGGGGATCGAGCAGATGAGGATCTCCGCCCGCTGCACGCCCGCATGCTCGAGCGTGTCGAGATGGCTGATGTCGCCGTACACGGCGGGTACCTTGAGGCGCAGCAGCTCCCGATGGACCTCCGGGTTGAAATCGATCACCTTGAAGCGGCGCGGCGCGTTGAGCAGTGCGTGCACCAGCGACGTTCCGATCCGGAAGCAGCCGACCAGGACGATGGGTGCGTCCTCCGTGGCTCCGTGCCGCGCGGCCTTCGCGGGCGCATCTTCCAGCATCGTGCCGCCGGTCCAGCGCATCAGGCGGCGGGCCAGCGTATGGCTCATCTGCGCCAGGTAGGTCGACAGCGTCGCCGTGATGACCAGCACCAGGACGACGATGGAAACGATCTCCGAGTCGATGTGGCGGTAGGCGGGCGACGCTCCGGCCAGGACGATCACCAGGGCGAACTCGCTGATCTGAGAAAGGTGGATGGCCCCAATCACCCCGACGCGGTTGTCGTAGCCGAGCATCCGGAGGACCGGCGGGATCGTCACGAAGCGGCCCACGATCACCACCACCGACAGGACCAGCGCCGCGATCAGCACGCGCGCCGTCGGAACCGACAGCAGCATTCCCAAGGACACGAAAAACAGCGTCACGAAGAAATCGCGCAGCGGCCGGACCTTGGACACCAGGTCGAGCGTATAGGGCAGGTTGGCGATGCTCACGCCCGCCAGCAGCGCCCCCACCGCCGTCGAGAAGCCCGCCTGCATCGCGACCCAGCTGACGAGGAAGCACCAGGAGATTCCAGATATCAGGAGCACTTCCGGTGAGGTCCCTACCGAGTGCAGCAGGCGCGGAAGCACGAGGCGACCCACCAGGATGGTCCCCCCGACCAGAGCCGCGCCCTTCAGGAGCGCCGATCCCAGCGTGACGATCGGTGAGGACTCTCCTGCGGAGAATCCTCCCAGGCTCGGCTGGACGGCCAGGACCGCGACCGCGAGGACATCCTGGGCCAGGAGGATTGCGAGAATCACCCGACCCGGCAGCGTGTCCAGCTCGCTGCGATCGGCCAGATGCTTGACGACGATCATGGTGCTCGAGAAGGCCGCCATGATTCCGAGATAGACGCCCGGAAGCCCCCGGAAGCCCAGCAAGAGCGCCACCACCCACGCGAGAAGGACGCTCCCCACGACCTGCACGAGGGTGGCCACCGAGGCCGCCTTCCCAGACTTCACCAGCTTCCCAACGTCGATCTCCAGCGCCACGATGAACAGCAGGAACACCAGTCCGATCTCGGCCAGCGCCTGGATCGAATCAGCGTTGGAGATGATGCCCAGTCCAATCGGGCCGATCAGGACGCCGGCCGCGATGTAGGCGAGCAGCAGCGGCTGCCTCGCCCAGCGCGCCAGGTAGGCCAGCGCCGTCGCAACGACGATGCAGATCCCGATGTCCTGTGGAAGATGGCTGTGCATGCGGACGTGATTCTAGGACAGGTGGGTAATTACCGCCTATCAGGCCCGCGCGACCTTACTGACGCAAGGCCGCGAGGCGGGCCTGGGCTTTCGACTTGACCTCCGGAGGCGCATCCTTCGACGCGGCAATGGCGGACACCGATGAGGTGAGCAGCTTTTCCGCCTCCGCCCGGCGGCCCAGCCCGGCCAGCGACACGCCGAGTAGCGAGCGGGTGTTCTCGGTCCGCCAGCTGCCGGGAGACAGCCCCTTCTCCCGTATTGCGAGGGCTTCCTCGAGCACCTGGCGCGCCTCGTCGTACTGCTTCAATGCGAGGCGGGTCTCGCCGATATCGGTGAGATTGATGCCGTTCTCGACCACTCCCGCGGCGCGCTGCGACTTCTCGATGTCGTAGATCTCCTCCTTGAGCGCCAGCACCTCGGACCAGGCGCCGCGCGCCGCCAGCAGGAATGCCGTCTGGTTCGCTCCATAGAGGATGAGGTGGTCTCCGGGAGGAACGGTGCGCCGCGCCATCGCCAGCCCTTCCTTCGACACCCGCTCCGCATCCGCGACGCGCTGCATCGGGTAATACAGCCCCGCCATGTCGATCAGCGTCGACGCGACCTCCCGGCTTTCCTCGCCATATATCGCGCGGTTCGCCGCGAGGTTCTCCTCCCAGGCCTTCTC
>DASTZC010000045.1 GCA_035764505.1 Candidatus Polarisedimenticolia bacterium | reverse complement strand
GAACAGGTCGGGGATGGCGGGAGGCTCCACATCGTAGGCATCGAAGTCCTCGAACTCGATCTGGAGGTGCGTGAGGACGGGAGACTCGATGTATTCCCGGAACCGGCGGGCGGCCCCGGCCGCTTCGGCCGGCTCGGTCACGACGAACGGCTCGCCCAATCCCGCCTTCGCCATTCCTTCCACGAGGTAACGGTTGACCGAAGAGCCGATACCGAAGCTGAAGACATTGGTCCGGTCCAGGTGCGCGGCGATCAGTTCGAAGACCTCCGATTCCGCTGCCACGAAGCCGTCCGTGATTACGACCACGCTGCGGGACGCGCGCTCGTCCCGCGGCAGGGCCATGGCGGTTTTGAGAGCGGGGACGATCTCGGTCCCCCCACCCCCCCGCTCGTTCTCGATCGCCTGGAGGGCCAGGCGGACGTTCTCCGGGCTCGCCTCCAGGGAGCGCTCGGCCAGGACGCGGTCGCCGCCCGCGAACAACACGACGTTGAAGCGGTCCACGGGCCGCAGCCCGCCAATGAGGTCCCGGATGACAGCCTTGGCGGTCTGCAGAGGGAAGCCTTCCATCGAGCCCGACACGTCCAGGACGAAGATGTACTCGCGCGGCGGAATGTCGGCGGGCCTGACCGTCTCGGGAGGCTGGACCATCAGGAGGAAGAAGCTCTCCTTCTCTCCCTGGTAGAGCAGGAGCCCGCTCTGGATCTCGTTCCCGGCCAGACGGTAATCCAGGATGAAGTCGCGGTCTCCCGCGAACTCGTCAGGATTGGCCAGCGACACCTCGGCCAGGTCCTGCCGCTTCCAGTCGACGGTCGCCGCATGGGAAAGACAGTGCACGTCGCGCAGTGGAATCGCGGTGGAGAGGACCACCCGGATGGCGAAACGGGTCGCGGGCGCTTCTCCCTCGTGCAGGAAGGGACTCTTCGCCCATTCCATCGGCTCGGCCTCCCGTACCGGACGTGCGGGCCCCTCGGACCGCGGGGCGCCACTGACGTAGCGCGGGCCTACCACGGTCGGGTAGACGAACTCGTAAGTGCCGTCGGTGGGCACCAGCAGCTCGGTGTAGTGGAGCTCCACCTCGACGCGATCCAGCGGCAGGATGTTCGCAACGCTCATCGTGAAGACATTGGGACGCTGCTGCTCCAGGAGCGAGGCGCTCTTCCCCTGCGACCGGGCGGTTTCGAATTCCCGCTTCGCCGTCTCGCGCTCCCGGATCCTCGCGACGGTCACCTCGTCGCCAATCCGGATGCTCATGCCATGCAGGGCCGCCCGGGTCGATCCCGGAAAGACGTAGCGCGCATGAATCGGCGCCGCTCCCTCATTGGCGTAGGTCTGTCTGACCCGGACGTCCGCGATGACGCCATTGATGGTCGCGTCGACTTCGGTCGACTCGAGCGGAAAGGCGTCGGAAGCGCCCTCCGGGGCGAGGAGCTGGAAGTAGGGGGATAGTGTCTTGTCGGCCTCTTCCGAGGCTGCCCCCGCGTAAGTACCCCCCAGAATTGCCGTCAAGAACAACGGACCTAGAACCTGCACCCACCGACCCCACGCCATGTCACGCCTCCTTCTTTGTTTTCGGAACCCGGCTCGGATCCCGTCTGATGGAGACGTTAGGACCCGGATGTGTGCGCCGAAGGGGAAGGGTGTGCGAATCGTGTGCGAATCGGGTGGGGTGAGGGGCAGGGGGGTCCGGACCCGGAGGAGGCTGATGAGCGCCGCCTCCGGGTCCTCTATGGGACAAAGCCTTCGACGTCCTCCGGCTCAGCGAGCAACCGGCGCGAGCAGAACGGTCAGGCTATTGCTTGCCTTTTCAGGCCTCTCCGGTCAACACCGGCAGGTCGAGGGTGTCCACAAAATCGACCTCGTCGGGATCGGGATCCGATTCCCAATCGTGATGGTTCCGGGGCTTTTCCGGCTCGGGCCCGAACTCGGCCCAGTCCTGATTGTCCTTGTCGGCTTTCAGAGGACGGGGACGCTCGTGGGCTTTCGCGCTCGACTTCATGGCTCACCTCCTTGAATCATTTTGGAACGGTACAGCTTCGAGATTGCAGTCAATCTCGATGGAATGAACCCGGGCAGCCCTTGGAATGTTCCGCTTCAGTGACTTTGACCGCGGCGCCGGGGGTCGGTGCCGGTCGGCTTTTCGGGCTCGCGATACTCGTTCTCCTCCTCGTCGCGATCTTCGAGATCATCGATGTCGGGATCGGTCTCGCCGCTCGGAGAGTTGGGATTCCGGTCGGCCGGTGACTTGCGATCTTTGGGCTCTTCGAACCGCTCTTGCTTCTTCATGACATCGCCTCCTGATTTCTTGAGAGCCGAGGGGATCTCGGCACGCTCAAGATAGCGCTAACAGAAATACACCCCGCCGATGGAGGCGGACAGCAGTGAATCAACCTATTCGTCCCGGGGGGTTCCCCGGAGCCTTCCTTACGTGTGCCCAAGGCTAAAGTAGACAAAGATTTAGAGAAGGGATGAATGGGAGAAGCGCGCCGCCGGGGGGTAGCGGCGCGCCTCAGGCCTGCACGATGCCGTGCTTGATGGCATAGCGCACCAGGCCCGCGGTCTGATGAATGTCGAGCTTGCTCATCAGGTGGGTGCGGTGCGATTCGGCCGTCTTCTCGCTTACGCCCAGGATCGAGGCGGCTTCCTTGGTCGACTTCCCTTCGGCGACCAACTGGAGAATCTGGCGCTCGCGGGGGGACAATGGGTCCGGAGGCAGCTCCTCGCGATTCTTGTAGAGCTCGAGGACACTGCGGGAGATACCGGGACTCAGGTAGATCTTCCCGTAGACGACTTCGTGCACTGCCTGCACCAGGTCGGTGGCCGCCTGGGTCTTGAGCACATATCCGGTCACCCCGGCGCGCAGCGCTCCGAGCACGTAAGGCTCCTCGTCATGGACCGTGACGAGCAACGTGCGGGTGTTGCGCGAGATGCGGCGGATCTCCCGGGCCGTGTCGACGCCGTTGAGCCCTGGCATTCCCAGATCCAGGATGGCGACATCCGGTTGTGTGGTGCCGACGAGTTGAAGCGCTTCGTGCCCGTTCGAGGCTTCCGCCACGACCTCGAACCGCTCCTCCTCGAGCAGCGCCCGGATTCCTTGTCGAACTATCTGGTGATCATCGGCGAGCAGGATTCGAATCGGCACCTTCAACTCCCTGGAAAGGCCGACTTCGTGTCGGATTTGCGTTGGTGAGCAATCGATGTGCCACGCAGCCGAGCGGCGGCGCGAAGGAAGGAAAGAACCTTCCCCTCAGTCAATTAGTCGCGATCGGGAGATGGCAGAACAGATTTCGGCTGTGTCGCCTCGCGAGGACTGCTCATGAGCGAGCTGGTCACGCTCTCTTGAGCGCGACCCGATCGGGCGTGGGCACGACGCGCGGGCTATCCTCCTCACAATGCATGACCTGTCCTTCCCCTGCCTCTCCCGGAAGCGCGACCGAGGCGAAATGATTCGGCGTCAAACGCCAGACGGCGACGTGCCAGGTTGACGCATCTCCTACTTCGAAGGTCTCCGTGGATGTTCCCTGGCGTGCCGCTTTGGCAATCGCCTCCTTGAGGGTCCACAGGGAGGCGAGACTTTCGACTCCTTTTCCGGCGGTGAGGGCTCTCATCGCCTGCTGCTCGCGCAGCGAGCAGAGGGACGAGGCCATTCCCAAAGGACCGAGCGCGCGGGTGCTCTCGACGCAAGCCCCCACGGCGCGTCCCAAGGCGACGGCGCACAGCGCGATGCCGTCGGCGTGAGCCAGACTCACGCGGAAAGGGATTGCCGCGGCAGGCGCCGCCACTTCGAGCCGCCCGTCGGCAGCGAACCGAAAGCGCAGCTGCGCGAGCAGGCAGCCAGAAGCCCGAACGAGCATCCGGCGCGCCAGAGCGTGGGCGGCCAGGAAGTCCCGGCGCTCTTCCGCCCGGCGAATCCTCGCCAGGTGCAGCCGCTCCTCCGCGCCCAGGCCGGCGGCCGCCTCCGCCGGGGCTTCCCGCAGGTCGCCGTCGACGGAGCGGACGAACCGTACCTGGACTTCATGCAAACGAGCCTTGGCCTCGCTCATCGTAAGTCTCCTCCCGCTCACTTGATTGCTCCCGCAGCTCATTGAACTTCAGGGGATGCGGCACGTGACGCGCTGCTTCCAAGCCGAGGGCGCGCCAGGCGCGACGAAGGATCCGCCGCCACAAAGGGCGGCGCCGTGTCTTTCGTACCGCGCGGCGCGGGGCTTCCACGAGACGCGCCTCGAGCTCTCGCGCCAGCGACGCGACCGTCGGGTATCGATAGACATCGGCCGTGGAAGCCTGGGCGAGATGGGGAACCTTGCGAAGCTCGTGCGCCAGCCGTGCCGCCATGAGGGAGGTCCCGCCCAGATCCAGGAAGAAATGGTCCTCCGGGGACACGGTGCACGGCCTGAAGAGATCCTCCCAGAGAGACAGAATCCGCCGCTGCGTTTCGCTCCCGGCAGCAGTGAGCCTGGAAACGAGCGGTCGCGCCAGCGCCGCTCGATCCAGGCCGCCGGTAGAGAGAAGCGGCAGTGCGGAGACCACTTCGACTGTCGGGGGCACTCTTTCGGGCGGCAGACGCCGGCGAAGGTGATCGAGCAAGGCTGCCAGGTCGAGCTGCGCGCCGCGGCGCATTACGACGTACGCAGCCGGTTGCGGCGATCCGGCGGCGTCCTCCCGGACGCCCAGGGCCGCCGCCCGCACTTCGCGCATCTCCAGAAAGGCCGATTCGATCGCCACCGGATCCCCCGCGAAATCCGGCATTCCCGGCAGCCCCTCGCCCGGCGAAACGAGCTGAAAGTTACCGTCCCAATCCAGCCTGGCCCGAACGCCGGTCCTGAAGAGCCGTGCGGGGCGCTCATCACGCGGCGCGAAGGGATCGCGGACGAAGCGCCGTCGCGTCTCTTCGGGATCGCCCAGATAGCCGCGGGCCACGCCGCCTCCCGCGATGCAGATCTCGCCCGCCTCACTGCGCGCCACGGGGCGCTGCCGCTCGTCCATGAGATAGACGCGCGTGCCCGGAATGGCCGTGCCCAGATTCACGGGGCGTCCCGCCCGCATCTCGCCGCAGGTCGAGACAACGGTGGCTTCGGCGGGACCGTAAGTATTCAAGATGCGCAGACCCGGCCGGGCCCAGCGCTTTACCAAAGGAGGGGGACAGGGCTCCCCTCCGAGAATCAGGAGGCGGAGGCTCGGCACGCTCCCCTCCATCAGGGACAGAAAAGTAGGCACGCTCGAGAGCACGGTGACCCCCCGCCGTGCGAGGAGTTGCGGAAGGTCCGGTCCCGAGCGTGCCATTTCCGCGGTCGCGGGGACGAGGGCCGCGCCGGCCGAGAAGGCAAGCCATATCTCTTCGAGGGAGCGGTCCGACGAGAGCGAGGCGCCCTGGTAGACCCGGTCGTCCGGCCGCATGCTGTAGAGCCAGCGCTCGGCGCGCGCCAGGTGCGCGGCATTGCGATGCTCGATCATCACGCCTCGCGGCCGGCCAGTAGACGCCGGGTCGTAGATGACGCAGCACAGGTCTTCCGCCTTCAGACCGACCTCGACCCGAGTGAGGCGCATCGGGCTTTGCGCCAGGATCGCCTCCCGATCGGCGTCGAGGCGCACGATCTCGACGGGAAGATTCGCATAGGGCGCCGCCAGCTCGTCGCTGGTCACCAGCGCCGTAGCTCCCGAGTCGCGCAGGAGGCTCGCCGTGAGATCCCCATCCCAATCGGGATCGAGGGGAATGAAGGCCCCTCCCGCCTTGAGGATTCCGAGCAGGGCGACGTAGGCCTCAGGCGATTGCGGCAGAAGCATGGCGACGAGCGATCCGGCGCCGACGCCGCGGCACCGCAGGTGTCGCGCCAGCCGGTTGGCGCGCGCCTCCAGAATGCAATACGCCGTCACTCTCTCGTCCCACAGCACCGCCATCGAGCGCGGCCGCGCATCCGCCTGCCCCTCGAAGATCCGATGCAGGAGACCGTCACGGGGTCTTGGCTCACCGACCGGGGGAGGAAACTGCGACACCCTGCCGGGCGCGCCGGAGTGCTCATCGAGTGGGGATGACGTTCTCACCAGGGTTGGGCGGCGCATCGCATCCTTTCTCATCATCGTTGCTTCCTCGCTCCTTGGGACCTCGTTGGTGACCTTGGTAGGGTAGCCACACCCTTCCCCTCAGGACATCGGGGCAATAACCCCATAGCAGGGGGGGAATCCCTGTACCGGCGACGACCTGTCAGATTCGATCGCGGGTATATCGGCCCTTCACGCGCGGCAGCTTTCCAGCCGCCGGGTGCAAGGGTGCCCCTGCCCGGGCAGCGACCAAAGGTGATGGATGCGGAGCGGAAGCAGCGAGGCGCGGCGAATGGATCGGAGATTGCCGGCGCGGATTATTTAACGAAGCGCGGTTCCCTGCCCTTCGACCAGGGGTCGTAGGTCGCGAACAGCCGAATTCGATCGGCAACGGTGGGATGGTCGTAGAACAGCAGGACATAAAGCGGGTTCGGATCGGGATCCACGAATACCTTTTCTCCGAATTTCTGGAACGAGGCGGCCGCGGCCTGGCCCGGATCGGCCAGGATCCCGTGGGTGACTTCCAGAGAATAGATGTCGGCTTGGTTCTCCTGGTAGCGGGAGAAGGCATTACCGAGAACCGCCACCGGAAGCCCCAGCGCACCCGCCAGCAGGAGCAGCGCCGGAAGCGACGCCCAGTCGCCGATACCGCTCAGGCGCCAGGCCTCCCCGCGCCGCGCCAGCAACCCTACGGCGGCGCGCTGCACCGCGTAGAGCACCGCGAGGCTGGCCGCGAAGAAAAAGACCAGGGCTCGGGCCACGTGGCCGAGAACGTAGTGGCCGAGCTCGTGGCCGAACACCGTGACGATCCCGTCGGTCGTCTCCTGGGCCAGAGTTGTGTCCCAGACCACGATCCGCTTCGAGCTGCCCACCCCGGTGACGTAAGCGTTCGGCACGACCGACTTGACGCTCGCCTCCATCCAGAACATGCGGCTCGCCGGCACCTCCCATCCGGCGCGTCGTGCCACCCGCTGGAGCTCGGGCACCAGCTGCGGCGCTTTGGAAGCCAGCGGCTCGAAGCGGAAGAACAGAGGATCGATGATGAGCGGATGCAGGAACACCAGGACGACGGCGAGCGGGACCGTGATGGCCCAGAACCCGAGCCACCATCGTCGCGGGCTGACGCGAATGAGCGCATAGAGAATCCAGACCACCAGGGAGCCGAGAAGCGTGACGAGAGCGACCACCTTGGCCCAATCCCCCATCCATGAGCCCCAGGACTGGACCGAGATGCCGTAGCGCTTGAGGACGACCTCGTCGAAGACGTCGAGCGGCAGGCTCAGCACGGCATAAGTGAGCGCCAGACACCCGGTGAGCAGGAGAGCCTGGAGGGGACGGAACCGCGAAGCCGATTCGGCGAAACTCCTGAAGCGCGCGGACCAACCGGTCCTCAGAATGAGCCAGAGGATGAAGAGCGAGTAGCCGACTCCGAACAGCCGTGAGGCGAAGCGGAGCCGGCTGAGGAAGTGCGCCTCGCGATGCAACGTCTCGGGGAGCCGGTATTCGGTGATTCGCTCCGGCGCTCCAGCGCGCACGGCGGCGGTACCGCCCGGCTCGGGAGCCGGGGGCGCCGCATCGGTCATCGTGGCGCGCGCCAACGGACTCAGGGCCGCGAAAAGCGCCATGGCGAGGCAGGTTTTTCCGAGTGCGCGGAACATGATTCCCGATTCTCTCCCCAAGGCCGGCGGTGCTCAACCGGCGAACCCCCGGTTCGGAGCGCCCGGAAGCCCTTACATCTCAGTGAGGGGGTCTCCCAGGCAATCCGGCGGCCAGGCGCCTCCTGTTGAATTCAGCGCCTCGAAAGATGACGCTCGTCCCGGTCAGGGGACAAAGGCCGCCGAGCGGCGGGATCCGGTGATTTCAAACCCTCCGTAGCATCACGTAGGGAAACTCCGGAGGCGAAGGAAGATTTTCTCCGAGTCGTGCCGCTTCGAGTCTCCAGCCTCGAGAATGCCGCCCGGTAAGCCTCTCCTTGTGAAAAATCGATTCGCGGCTGGCATTGGGCTTGCTGATGCTCCCGTCTGAACACTCGAGTGATTTCAGCGACTTATTAGTCGCTCAACGCGGTACGCGGACGCAAGCAGGAGGAGGGCTGCGGCTCCTACCGCAATCCAAGGAGGATGAGTTATGAAGCGCATGTTGCTCGCCTTGCTGGGCGTCCTCGTTCTCTCGCTGGCCGGGAGCGTGAGCATCGCCCAGACCGATTATGGGAACACCAACGATCCGCCCGCCGCAGATCAGCCGACCGGGTCCTCGACCTCGGATGTGACCGGCAGCCAGTCGGCAGATTCGCCGACTTCTCCCACCACCGATCCGAATGCCGACCCGAACCGGGATCAGTATCAGAACCAGAACCCCAACACGGATCCCAACGCCGCTCAATACCAGAACCAGGCCGATCAGAACCGGAATGCTCTTCCGAGGACCGGCAGCAACGATTTCCTGGCCCTGGCGCTCGGTCTCTCCGCCCTGGGCGGAGCAGTCATGCTGAGGCTGTTGGGGCTTCGCAGGGTTCAGTAGTGCTGGAGAGGGACCGCCGCGGCGCCGCGACCGGTGGCGCCGTGGTTCCCCTCCTCTTTCCTTACTTATCAAAGGATCCGGAGCGGTTATGGCCCGCCAAAAGTTCTTAACGTGGCTGCAGCGAGTCCTTCTCGTCGTTGCCGCCTTATCGCTGGGAGTCTTCGCCTTCAACTGGCTCGATGCCACCGTCTATCAGTGGCTGCAGCAGCGCCGGTTGAACGATGCGATCCGGGGCAAGACATTCGGCCAGGTCCAGGGTGACAAGCAGGAGGTGGTGCGCGCCGCGGCAACGCGGCGGGAAATCTCCAGAAGCGGCCTCATCGGGAGGATCGAGATCCCGCGTCTCGGGGTCAGCGCGATGGTTGCCGAGGGCACCAGCACGCGCGTTCTGCGACGCGCCGTGGGACACCTCAGCGAGACCTCATTGCCCGGGGAGCCCGGCAACGTTGCGCTTGCCGGGCACCGGGATTCCTTTTTCCGGCGTCTGTCGGGCGTGAGGGAGGGCGATCGCGTCCGCATCACGACTCCCGACGGCGTGCACGAATACAGCGTCGAATCGCATCGCGTCGTCGGTCCAAAAGACATGGGCGTCCTCAAGTCCTCTTCGACTCCCACGCTGACGCTGATTACCTGCTTCCCCTTCAACTATATCGGCGCCGCACCGGAGCGCTTCGTGGTCCGGGCCCGCCAGATTGAGCCGATCGGCCCGAAGGCAACGGGATCCGTTCCCGATCGGCGCCCCTCCCTGGATCCCGGCCGCTCCCTGCGAGAAGCACCCGTAACCGGGGGCTCCACTGTCGAAGTCGATTCTCCTCGCCGCACGCTCGAAACCGCCCGCTAGCCGAAGCCTGATCGGCTTTACGACCACTCCGCATCCTTACCGTCTCTGCGCCTGTCACGGACGATGCAGTCCAGCATCGTGAGGTTTCCGGCACGGTTCAACGTATGGACCGTCAGCACACGGGGATCCCAGTCCGGAAGAATCCTGGCGGCTTCGACCTCTTCGTATTCCTTCTCATCGATCCTCACGATCCGATTGACCACGATCGCCTTGCCATAGCGCGTTCCGCAGTCCTGCCCGGGACGGTACCAGGCGCCGCGATACTCGAACAGATGGCCCGCCGGTCGCGCGCGCCGGGCATCCGAGACCACCGGGTTGCGGGGATGGGGGATCCACGGACCCTGCGGCCGCTCCGCATGGTAGAGATGCAGCTCGTCCCAGGTCGAGCCTCCTTCCGGGGCATGGTTCACGAACATCCACCACCGCCCGCCGATTTCGACGAGAGTCGCATCGTAGGCCCGCGCTCCTTCCAGCAGCCGCTCCTCCTCGACCCATTCAAAGGGAAAGCGGGTCGCCCGATAGAGCTGCAGATTTCCCGACCCTGCTGATTCCGGCAGCAGGTACCACTCCGCTCCAATCCGGTAGACGCCCGGATAGGAAAGGTGGGTGGGCTGCTGGAGGATGACGCGCGGGGCGTCGCAGGCTCCGGCAGCATCCATCTTCATGACGCTGAGGTGGCCGATGCCGCTGGCCGGGATTTCCTCGAAGAAGATCCAGTACCCGTCCTCCGTCGCAATCGGGAAGGGGTCGGCCTGATACGTTCCTCGAGGCGGAGGCAGGATGCGGTCGGGACGCGGCGACAGCCCTTCTTTTCCGAAGGCGCAGGCCAGACGCCACCCTTCGCGAACCTGGCGACCTCCGAGGAGATCACGCCCGAAGCGCCGCACCAGCTTCGCCACGGCCGTAACGACTTCGCCGTTTCCCGGGGGGGTCGGCCGGTAGGGGCCCTCCATGACGACCTCCGGGATTCCGCCACCCCGCGCCTCGATCGGATCCCCGGAATGCAGCCGGCGCAGGACGCGCGCCGGGAATTGCGCCAGCTTGGGAAGGCACTGATCGAGCGTCCGGTAGACCGAGCGTTTGTGAGTAGGCGACCAGGAAGCATAGAGCAGGCGGGTCGAGCCCTCTTCCCCGTCCCGCGAGACCAGCGCCGAGAAGAACGGCTCCTTCCCTTCCGCCACCTCCCGGAATGCCGGGGGCCGCGCCGCGAGGCGCGGCGTCGCCCCGTGGCGATAGCTCCAGACTCCCAGCCGGGCGCTGGCGGCCGCTTCGATCGGAGGGCCCTGCCGGCGGAAATCGATCAGGACGTCGAGCCGGTGCGCCTGGAGCTCCTCGATATTCCCGGGATGCAGGGCGAGCATCGGGCATCCCGGCAACCCGGAAGCCACATCGCTCTCTTCCAGAGAATCGGCGCGGCGGCCATAAAGGCGCCGGTCCAGGCGCTGGAAAACTTGGTAGGCGGCATGATTCCAACCGCCTCCGGTTCCACCGCGATCGACATTCCCCGGCGCAATCTGCACGAGCAGGACGATGCGGGCCTCGGGCAGGGCCTGGATGGCGCGGACGGCCTGGTGCACCCAGCGCGGCGCAGGCTGATCGAGGATCACTCCGACGCGTAGGGCGGAGCCGGTGGCTTCGATCATCACGGTGAAGGCTCTCCGCCAGGGCGAACGGCCTGGACAGGCGCCGGATCAGGCACCCGTCCCGCGGCAACTAAACGCCCACATCGAAGCGGGATTATCTCACGTGCCTGGAGCTCGGAGTGGAACGGGGGCAGGGACGAAAAAGGGCGACGGGAGATCCCGCCGCCCTGGGAGCTGCCGAGGCTATGCGGCTCTACTTCTTGATCTCGCAATCACCCAGACGCTTGCCACTGAGCTTCGTCGTCATGCTTCCCTGAGCGGAGGTGAACTTGAGCGATCCGGCGTAGGTGTCGCCGCTGCGCGTGATCTCGCCTTCCCCCGTCATGTCGGGCGATTCACACACCGTCTTCCAGGTGATTTTGGCGCCTTCCTTCTTGAAATCGCTGTTCCTGCACTTGCTGCGCTCGTCGGCGGCCACGGGCGGCTCCTTCCACTCCTTCGCGGTACAGATCCTCATGGTGCGGGCCGGCAGGGACATCGGCATCCCTTGCATGGCCATCTGCGACGTGACCTCCCAGGAATCGCCGATCTCCTTCGCCGGCGCGGGAGCGGTGTCGGCCGCGAGCACGGGGATCGACATCAGAGCGACAAGCGGGATCAACGCGGCAAGGCGGCGAGCCGGCCCAGGAGCCATGGTTTCCCCCCAAGTTGTGTGCAGAGCGAATCGATGTTGCAGCCAGCATACGAAGGGCGGCGCCGCCGTGTCAACGGCGCCGCCCCGCCAAAGACCCATCGGCCTGCTGGCGATGGTGGGATGTACCGGACCCCTCGCCGAAAAAATCAGGCGGACAACGTCCCGGCGAACGGGACGCTACGCGGTGCGACGCCTGCCGTGGTGCGGCGTGCCGACTTCCTTGAGCGTCCGGACCAGCGCCGTGTTCGCGTCCAGGACGCGGCCGCCGGAGAACCGGGTCGCTTCGCGCGCCAGGTCGTTCACCGAGAGGATCCCGAGGACCCGCCCGTCGGTGTCGAGGACCGGCAACCGCCGCACCTGTTTTTCGCCCATCTCCCTCTCCGCCACCTCGACCGCATCGGTCGCGCGGACGGCGAAAAGCTGGCTCGACATCGCGCTGCTCACCGGGATCGACTCCAACGGGCGTCCCTGGGTGTAGGCCGCCATGCAGACGTCACGATCCGTGATCATGGCGATCACTCGATCCTCGGCGTCCACGACCGGCAGCACCCCGCAATCTTCCTCCCACATGAGCCGCGCGGCATTTCCGAGATGGTCGTCGGATTTCACGGTAACCACGGGTCGATGCATGACCTTTTCGATACGCATGGAAGAAAACTCCTTCTCTTCACTCATCGGAAATGGGCCTTCCTCACGCCGGAGGCGCCGCCGCCGGCGCGATCCGGGGCATCACGGCATGCACCACCCGATCGCAGCGCGCCAAGTGCAGCGTGAACAGGTCGGCGGGCGTGACGCCGGCCCGGCGATAGAGCTCCTTGCGGAGCATGGCGCGCGCCCTCAGCAGGCGCGTGCGCACGACTTCCTCGCTGACCCCGAGCGCCTCGGACGCCTCCGCCGTGTCCATCTCCTCGATCTCGCGGAGCACGAAGACAATCCGGTAATTCTCCGGCAGCGCGTCCAACCCGCGCTCGACCAGGAGCCTCACTTCCCGATCGAAGAGGCGGCTCTCGGGCTCGGCGATGCTCATGCGCGAGCATGCCTCCGCTTTCTGGGTGCCGCGCAGGAGGGGATCGAAGGCGCGGAGGCGCGCCGCCCTGCGGCGCCGCGCCGAGGCTTCGTGGACGACGATCTTGGTGAGCCAGGTGGAGAAGAGCGCCCGTCCGGCGAACTGCTCGAGATGCTCGTAGGCTCGCACGTAGGCGTCCTGCATCACGTCCTCGGCTTCGAGCTCGCTGCCTAGAATCGATCGCGCGACTCGATAGAGGCGCTGGTTGTAGCGGCGCATGAGGATTTCGAAGAGGGAGGTCTCGCCGGCGCGGATCCTCCGGACGATCTCCTCGTCGGAAAGAGCCGACTGCCGGGCGCTCCGCAGCAGCACGAGCGTTTCCATGTCGCCTCCAGAGGCTCCCATTGTAAAGGCACTTTTTCTGAAGAAAAAGACAAAGAGAGATCGATGAATCACTCGTCACGCCGCGCGCCTGGCCGCACTCTGTAGGAGCGACACCGGAGGATCGGCTTCACGGCCAAGGAGATCCGGGAAAAACGGTATTGTCTCGATCACAGCACGAAGCCCGCGACGACTTTGCGATGTGCGCGGACCACCGGGCGTCCACGGACGCCCATCCATGGAGGACTTGATGCGACGCTTGAAGATACTCTTGGGAGCGGCCGGGACGCTGTCGCTGCTGCTGGTGCTTGCCGGCATGGGAGGCTCGAGCGACACACGGCCTGCGCGTCTGACCACCTATGACCGGGCCATCGTCGACAATGGCGAGCGCATGATGGGGGAAGGGCGCAGCACTTTCCGCTTCGACACTTTCGGCGACGAGGCCTTCTGGGGCGATTTACTGCACCTGCACCAGGCGATTGCCGGGTCAAACCTCGGAGGCGTGGGGCCCGGAGTCTCGCCGCGGACCGCGCTCGCGGTCGGTCTCAAGGTGGACGTCGACGCGCTCCCCTCGACACTGATCGACAAGCTCAGGAGGCGGCAGGTTGATCTCGATTCTCCCGCCACGACGCTGGCGCTCCTCAAGCTCAACTCCGTCGTGGGTGTGACCGGTTTCTTCGACGACTCCGGAAAGCTCCGGTCGATGGGGATCCAGTGCGCCCTATGCCATTCAACGGTGGACAACTCCCTGGCGCCCGGCATCGGGCACCGCCTGGACGGCTGGGCGAACCGCGACCTGGACGTCGGCACGATCATCTCCCTCGCCCCCAATCTGCAGCCGATCGCCGGCTTGCTGAATGTCAGCCAGGATGCGGTGCGCGACGTCCTCAAGAAGTGGGGACCCGGAAAGTTCGACGCGGAGCTGATCCTGGACGGCAAGACCGTGGGTCCCGATGGAGGCACCTCCGCGACCCTGATTCCCCCCGCCTTCGGCATGGCCGGGGTGAACCTGCACACCTGGACCGGCTGGGGATCCGTGACCCACTGGAACGCTTTCGTGGCGAATCTGGAGATGCACGGCAAGGGGACGTTCTACGACCCGCGGCTGGACGATGCGGCCAAGTTCCCGATCGCCGCGGCGAACGGCTTCGGGCATGTCCGCTCCGACGAAGACCGCATCACTCCGAAGCTGGCCTCGCTGCACTTCTACCAGCTGGCCATTCCCGCGCCGCGGCCTCCCTCGGGAAGCTTCGATCGCGAGGCGGCGGCCCGCGGCCGGACGGTGTTCAATGGAGACGGCAAATGCTCCACCTGCCACGTTCCTCCACTGTTCACCGAGCCCGGATGGAACATGCACACGGCGGAAGAGATGGTCATCGATGATTTCCAGGCCAAGCGATCACCCGACGAGGCCTATCGCACCTCACCGCTGCGCGGTCTCTGGACCCATACCCGCGGCGGCTTCTACCACGACGGGCGCTTCCCGACGCTGGACGCGGTCGTCAGCCATTACGACTCGACACGCGGGCTAAAACTGAGCGAGGAGCAGAAGAAAGACCTGGTCGAGTATCTCAAGTCGCTCTGAAGCTCCCCGCCCAATCACCAGCGCTGTGCCACCGCCTGCGCGCTGGGCGGATCGATGTTCCGATTGCCGTAATTGCGCGTGATTTCGGTCTGCAGCGCCCGGGCTCGCTGGCTGGCGAGCGAGTGGTCGCCGAAGAAGAAGTTGGTGACCCGGCTGCCGTCTCCATACTTCTCCGCGAAGCGCTTCCACAGAGGCGGCGCCTTGCGCACGTCGTAGCCGGCCTCGTACACGTAGCGCAGGCCGACGCGGTCGGCCTGATCCTCGTAGCTGCGGCTGTAGACGTTCCCGACGGTCGTGACCCCGAGCAGCGTCGCTCCCTCCGCCACGACGCGGCCGCGCTCGCTGCCGATGCGCTGCGAGGCGATGATCGCGGCGACTCCCGCCAGGTTACCGACGAGGCCGCTGCGGGCCTGCCGGCGGCTGTGCTCGTAGGTGGCATGGGCCAGCTCGTGTCCCAGGACGATGGCCAGCTCGTCATCGTCCATGTCCGGGAGCAGCCCGCTGAACACGTAAACCGAGTAGTTGGCCATCGCCATCGCGTTCCAGGCCTTGTTGTCGACGACGTAGACCCGGACGCTGTCCGGATCGACATAGGAAGGGAGGAGGCGATCGACGATGCGCCGGCAACGCTCGACCTCCGGGCCGTCGGTGATCAGGCGGCCGACGAGCTTGCGCTCGCCGTGAGGTCCCGTGTCGTAGATCGCTCGCTGCGCGAGATACTTCCTCTCCTCCTCGTTGGTGGCCGACATCACCTGGCCTTCCATGAACTCCGACCCGTTGCGGGTCGCCTGAAGGCTCTTCGCGGCGATGGTCCCGTCGCGGCGCCGGCGGCCCTGTGCCTTGACGGAGTAACCAAGAGGGACATCGAAGGCGCTGCGGTACCTGCCCGCGTCCAGCTTCGTCCTCTTCGTCACCTCGAGGCGCTGGCCGTCCACGATGAGATAGGGCGGCTTCTTGAATTCCAGATAGCCGTCGAGCTTCTCCTTCGCTGCCGCCTCGGTCCGCATTCCGACTCCGGCGAAGAGAATGGCGAAGAAAAAGGTGATGCTCTTGTGCCTGTGCATGGTCTTGCCTCCTTGCACCGAAAGCAGCCTACCCGGCGCGCGGAGGTGAGGGCATTCGGGGGAAAACTGTAGGGTTGCGGCGTTTTCCCCCTCGGGTGATGGCCCCAGGGTCAGGCGGCCTCGCGGGACCCGCCGCGCTTGCGCGGCACGCGCGCGCCCTTCTTGCGAGCCTCGGACAGACCGATGGCAATCGCCTGCTTGCGGCTGTGCACCGTCCCGCCGTGCCCGCGTGGGCCGCTCTTCAGCGTGCCGCGCTTCCGGCGCCGCATGGCGCTCTCGACGCTGCGGCTCGCGCCGGGGCTGTAGCGGCGACTCTTCGACCGGCTGCGAGGCTTGCTGCCCGAGCTGGAGCGGGCGGAGCGGCTGCCGGTGCGGCTGCGCGAGCGGCTTCCGCCGCGGCTGGATTTGCCCTGGGCGCCGGTACGGCTGCGCGACCGGCTGCTGCTGGACGATTTGCTTCGACTGGATCTGCCTCTCATCAGCGACCTCCCAAATCGGGTTGAAGAATCGTTCGAGAACCTCTCGAACCCCGCTAGCAGTACGCAATTCCCGCGCCACATCGGCGTTGCAGCTTTCCTTTGCCCGCGACGGAGCGCGCGCCTATCCTGGATCGTGTGAAGATTGGAGGAAGCGAGCCATGGCGAGAGCGTTCTGGAAAGGCAGCATCAGCTTCGGACTCGTGAACATACCGGTCGCTCTTCATCCCGCCGAGGAATCGAACGAGCTGTCGTTCAATCAGCTCGACCGGCGCGACCTGAACCCCATCGGGTACAAACGTATCAACAAGAAGACTGAGAAGGAGGTCCCCTGGGGACAGATTGTGCGCGGCTATCAGTACCGCAAGGGGAGCTACGTCGTGCTCACCGATCAGGATCTCAAGCGCGCCAATGTCGAGGCGACGCAGACGATCGACCTCGTGGGCTTCGTCGAGGCTTCGCAGATTTCGCCGCTGTATTTCGAGCGTCCCTATTACATCGAGCCCGCCAAGGGCGGCGCCAAGGCTTACGCGCTGCTGCGCGAGACGCTGCGGCGCACCGGGATGGTGGGCATCGCCAGCGTGGTGATGCGCACGCGCCAGCACATGGCCGCGCTGCTCGAGCGGGACGGAGTCCTGGTCCTGGAGGTCCTGCGCTGGAATCACGAGCTGCGCTCGACGAAAGGCCTCGAGATTCCCGGGGAGCGCGAAGCGCGCGTGTCGCCGAAAGAGGCCGACATGGCGGTACAGCTGGTGAAGGGAATGATGGAGAAGTGGAATCCCGGGAAGTACAAGGATACTTACGCCGCCGATCTCATGGCCCTCATCAAGAAGAAGGTCGCCTCCGGGAAGACCGCGGAGGTGGATGAGAGCGAGCCGGCGCCCGCGAAGAAGCGCGGGGTCGTCGTCGATTTGATGCCGCTGCTCAAGAAGAGCCTCGAGCAGAAGCAGGGCCGCGCCGGATCCCGGCGGCGTACGACGGCGTCCGGACGGACGGCGGGACGCGGCGTGTCGGCGCGCGGGCGCCGGGCGAGCTGAGGGAGAGATTCCGGTGGCACTGGCGACCTATCGCAAGAAGCGGCGCTTCACCGCCACTCCCGAGCCGCGCGGCCGGGTCGGCAGGCAAGCCGCGCGGGGCCGCTCCCTCCAGTTCGTGATCCAGAAGCACGACGCGACCCGGCTGCACTACGACTTCCGGCTGGAGCTGGACGGGGTCATGAAGAGCTGGGCCGTGCCGAAGGGGCCGAGCCTGGATCCCGCCGTCAAGCGCATGGCCGTGCACGTCGAGGATCACCCGATCGAGTACAACAAGTTCGAAGGCATCATCCCGAAAGGTGAGTATGGAGGCGGCCCCGTGCTGATCTGGGATCGCGGCAGCTGGATCCCGGAGGAGGACCCACGCGAGGCGTACCGCCGGGGCACCCTGAAGTTCCAGCTGGAAGGC